>CAZDAB010000494.1:0-2923 GCA_964502855.1 uncultured Desulfobacteraceae bacterium
TCCGTTCGATGATTCCGCCGGGCATCACCCAGTTTTTCTTTTTTGATGGGGAAAAAATCCAGGCTATTGCCGCTGACGATCATTCAGAGGTGCGGCTGAAATCCTCGTTGGAAGCGGCACTCGAGGTGCTCAGCGCCCTGCGTTTTGAAACCAAACTGGAAAAAGCAACATTGGCCCGCATGGCCTTTGCTTTGTCCCTATCGAAGGAAGGCCCGGCCGTTGTCCCGAGCCCGAGCTTTACAGGTGCGGAGATGAAACGGCCCACCTTTGTCGGCGAAGATGAAGTGTTTATGAGGGCGTTGATCCGCCATGTCTACCAAAAGCGCGATATCAGCGAAGACGAGTTTTTTTCTAATAGATCCATCGCGAAAAATCACATTGACAGCGGAGCGGCGCTGCTGGGCCAAATATTTCAGGAGTGCGGGCGCGACGCAGACAATCTTTTGATGCGTCTGGTGGATGAGGTCGAGTTCGGAGGCCGTAGGGAAACAGCCGGACACGGTCTGGATATCTTTATCGGCCGAACCCTTCTACAGCGTAATGAACTCATCCTGGAGATCAACAATACCGCCAAACATGCCAACTCGCACTTGGCCATCATGGGTAAACCGGGCACGGGGAAGACGCAGTTCATTTTAAAAATTTTGGCGGATATTCGCCTGCAGTCGAATTTTCAAACCAATTTCATCTATTTTGATTACAAAGGCGATGTGGTCGATAATGAGCGTTTCCTGGATGTTGCTAAGGTTCATCCCTTCCGGTTGCTCCAAGGCGGGCAAAGCCTGCCCATCAACCCCTTCGTTTTACCGGTTTATGATGAGCAAACCGTCAATGTCTCGGCCAGGGAAAAGGCCGAGAGCTTCGCATCCATAAATAGCAAATTAGGTGTGGTGCAAAAAGGCGCGCTGACCGAGGCGATTCGGGCCGCATATGCCCAGCGGGCCGATACCGCGGCACCCTATCCGGATTTCCATGATGTGTATCAAATAGTTTCAGCGATGTACGAGGAGGATAATAAAAGGGATGACAGCCTTATCGAGGTGCTAAGGGATTTGGCGGATTTCGATCTTTTTTGGCGACACGGAAATGATATCCCTCCCATCGACCGGCTTTCCAGCCGGACGATACTAATTGATGTACATGCCATGCCCGTCTTAAAGGAGCTTGTCGCCTATCTGGTCATTGAGCGGCTCTATAAGGAAATGGCACTTCTGCCCGACAGTCCGATCAAAGAAGGGCGTCGAACCATACGAACCATACTTGTAATTGACGAGGCCCATAACTATCTGAGCCAGAAAAATATGTTTTTACAGCGAATCATCCGTGAAGGTCGTTCCAAAGGCATCGTGGTGTTCTTTGCCAGCCAATCCCCCAACGATTACCAGCAAAAATTTTTCAATTTCCAGGAACTTCTTGAGTTTGCATTTATTTTTCAATGCGAAGGCGTTGCGGCTGGATCAGTCCAAGACATCCTGGGGTGCAGCACCAAAACGGCAAAAGACTTGCAGACCGAGATTGCACGATTGGAACCTTGGCAGGTGATTGCCCGAAGTCCGGAAAAAATCGAGGAGTTCGTAAAATTCACGGCGGAGGCGTTCTTTAAAAACTATTAGATACCAAATCGTTGTGGAGAATTGACTGATGGGTAATCTTGATGACTTGAAACTGCGAATAGAGCGGGTTATTTCTGAGGTTAAAGACATCATAAAGTTATTTGAAACGGAAATCGCTGATCCACGAAAAGCCGTTTCCTTACGCCAAGTTAAAGAGATAGAAGCTTCAATAGAGCGTTTGAAAAGACAAGGCCTTCCTGTTCCCGAAGAATTAAAACAATTGAAACTAAAATTGTTTTCAACCTATGAAATTCACAAAGAATTACTATCATTGAATGATCAATTTCTGGCCAGAATACTTGGTTTGACATCATCGAAAACGCCTCAAAAACCCGACAAAAAAGATAGAGCGTCCCAAACCGGTCGGTCTTCTTACCGAAAACCTCCGAATTATGAAAAACCTTTGGGCAGCAAAGGAAATAGTAATTTAGAGGATTATTTGATACCTGTCATCAAATTGATGTGGAGTGGGCAGGATCATCGGGAAGCATTTCGCCAGATAGCAAAAAAGCTCGACGTAAGATATAATACCGTAAGTTCTCAGTGTACAAGAGCCCTTGGGTTGGCGACGGATGAGTTTACTATCCAGGTGAATTCCAGAGGGATTATCAGTGTGCTCGAAAGGAAATATCCGGATCAATATCAAAGTATAAAGGCTGAACTAAAAAAATGAAATTCCAGTCGGTGATAGCTGGGTTTGTGCGATGCAATCGATGAAGACAAAAATCAATCCGTTTATCGGTACCTGGTTCATTGTTGAGATGGAGGCATGGGACCAGGAGTACGTCAATATGGAAATTCAGGGACACTTTACGTTCAAGAAAGACGGCACCGGACATTTTCAGTTTGGGTTGGTCCAGGGAGATATGGTTTGCCGTATTGAAACCGTTGACGGGAGAGAGGGAATCGAATTTTCTTGGGAGGGACAAGACGAGATGGATTCCGCGAGCGGTCGGGGATGGGCCGTGCTCGAAGAGGGTGAGCTGTATGGCCGAATCTTTATGCATCTGGGAGACGATTCCACGTTCCGGGCCAGGAGGGCCTGAAAGGTAAGCTTCAATGAGTGAATACCAATATTACGACTTTCTCGCCATCAACCAGCCGCTGACATCGGATGAACACAAGTAGACACAGATTGTTTAAATTAGCCTCCCCGGTACCATCTTTCGGAGGTTTCCCGATGAAATAGGGAAATTCATTTTACTGGACACAGCAGGGCAGACAGGATTTATGATACGGATTTATGTTTTTGAGTTTTTTTAAAAAGACACTAAAACAAAGGTGGGGCGCTATGGATTTAAATCATTTCT
>CAZDAB010000495.1:0-2914 GCA_964502855.1 uncultured Desulfobacteraceae bacterium
TTATAGAATTGCGCCTGAACGAGGGGATGCCTTTGGATCTTGCCGTAATCGATGCGGGAGCGGTTCGCTTCCGGCCCATGATGTTAACTGCCGCCGCCGTGGTGGTCGGCGCATCGGTTATTCTCTTTGATCCGATTTTCCAGGGCCTTGCCATATCCCTGATGGCAGGGGAGGTGGCATCGCTTCTGTTTTCAAGAATGACGGTTCCGATCCTTTTCTACCTCGACAAACGATGGGAGTTTGCTCATAAACAAGGGGTATGAGTAACATCTCAATAAATGATGGATTCGGGTTAATATGCTTATTTCATACATCAGAACTTATTGAGAAGTTACCTATAAAACATGTAATGATGTTTTGAACGGACACTATATATAGGAAGTTCAATAATGCCCGAACAAAAAATAACCGTGCCGATTACCGGTATGACGTGCGCGAACTGCGCCATGAATATTGAGCGGAGCGTGAAAAAACTACACGGCGTTACGGAGGTTAGTGTTAATTTTGCGTCTGAACAGGCAACCATACGTTTTGACCCCGAAGCGTTGACCGTTAAAGATCTGGTCGATAAGATTTACCGCTCGGGCTTTACCGTTGCGACAACAAAAATTGAACTGCCCATAACCGGTATGAGCTGCGCCAATTGTGCGGCCAACATTGAGCGGGCGTTATATAAAAAGACAACGGGTATTGTCACTGCATCCGTAAATTTTGCCACGGAACGACTGACAGCCGAATATATTCCAGGTGTTATCTCTGCTAATGATATGATTTCGGTTATACAACAGGCCGGATACGGTGCAATTTTGCCGGATGAAGTTGTTGACGGTCAAGACGCGGAACAGGCGGCACGAAATGCGGAGATAAAAGACCAGACACGAAAATTTGTTTTTGGGGCAATCCTTGCCCTTCCCCTCTTTATTCTCAGCATGGGACGTGATTTTAACTTTTTGGGGTTGTGGAGCCATGCGCCCTGGGTGAACTGGTTGTTCTGCGCCCTTGCCACGCCGGTTCAGTTTTACACCGGGTGGGATTTCTATAAAGGCGGCGTAAAAAGCCTGAAAAATAAAAGCGCAAACATGGATGTTTTGGTGGCCATGGGGTCCTCTGTGGCCTATTTTTATTCTCTGGGGGTTCTTATCTTTCCGTCTTTCGGAGATCATGTTTATTTTGAGACCTCAGCGGTCATTATCACTCTGATTAAGCTGGGAAAGATGCTCGAATCCCGAACAAAGGGCAAGACCGGAGGCGCCATTCGCAAACTCATGGGGCTTCGCCCAAAGACCGCCACGATTATTCAAGACGGCGTTGAAAAAGAGATTCAAATAACACGGGTCCAAAAGGGCGATACGATCGTGGTCAGGCCCGGGGAACGCATTCCCGTGGACGGGATTATCCTGGAAGGGGAATCCTCTCTGGACGAATCCATGCTGACCGGTGAATCATTGCCGGTGGACAAACATGCCGGAGATCGGGTGGTCGGTGGAACAATCAATGGCCAGGGTCTCTTAAAATTCCGTGCTCTGGCCATCGGAAAAGAAACCGTGCTTGCGCAGATCATTCGTCTGGTTCAGGAAGCTCAGGGGAGCAAGGCTCCCATACAATCGCTTGCAGACCGGGTGGCGGCCATTTTTGTTCCTACAGTTATTGGGATTGCCCTTGCTACCTTTGTATTGTGGTGGGGGATTACCGGTGAATTTGTACCGGCCATGATCCGGCTGGTAGCGGTGCTCGTAATTGCCTGTCCATGTGCTTTAGGGCTGGCCACCCCCACGGCCATAATGGCCGGCACCGGAAAAGGAGCGGAACAAGGCATCCTGTTTAAAAAAAGTGAGGCCCTTGAGACGGCGACAAAACTCGATACCATTGTACTGGACAAAACCGGCACCATCACCATGGGCAAACCCGGCGTGGTTGACATTATTCCATTTGATTCGGGTGTTACAAGCCAGGATCAGCTCTTAAAACTTGCGGCTTCGGTTGAGAAAGGATCGGAACACCCAATTGGAAAAGCGATTGTGAAGGAAGCGCAAACAAAAAACATCGATCTCTGGGAACCTGAAAATTTCAAAGCTTGGGGCGGTTTTGGTGTTGAGGCCAGGATACACGGCAACTCTGTAAAGCTGGGCAAACCAAAATGGTTTCAAGACATTGGAATCGATATTGAAAAAGCAAAAGATAACATAGACCTGCTCCAGTCCCAGGGCAAAACGGTAATGGTTCTGGTGCAGGAAAAGGAACTGTACGGGCTGGTTGCAGTGTCCGACACCCTGAAACCCGAATCAAAGGCCGCGATACAGCAACTCCATAATCAGGGTCTTGAGGTGGTCATGCTGACCGGGGACAATCTTAAGACCGCTCAAGCCATTGCTTCGAAAGTGAACATTGATGAGATTTTTGCCGAGGTCCGTCCTGAAGAAAAGTCATCCAAAATCAAAGAACTTCAAAAAAAAGGACAGAAAACCGGCATGGTGGGGGACGGGATAAATGACGCTCCGGCCCTTGCCCAGGCTGACGTGGGCTTTGCAATCGGGACCGGTACGGATGTGGCCATTGAAGCCGGCGATATTATCCTTTCCAGCGGAAGCCTTACCGGTGTATCCCGCGCCATTGAGCTTAGCAGCGCCACCATGAAAACGGTCAAGCAAAACCTTTTCTGGGCATTTTGCTATAATATTGTGCTGATACCGGTTGCAGCGGGAATTCTTCAGCCCTTTGACGTTTTTCCCGTTTTTCTAAGGCAGCTTCATCCCATTCTGGCCGCTTTCGCTATGTCCTTTAGCAGTATTTCGGTGGTAACAAACAGCCTTCGCCTGTATCATGCAAAAATCAGTTGATTTTTACTGTGCCTAAATTGAACGATTTTTTACTCGATCTGCACCGATCTCTTGCGCATCAAGGATCCGCGAAAATC
>CAZDAB010000496.1:0-2901 GCA_964502855.1 uncultured Desulfobacteraceae bacterium
GACCCGCTTGCGCGATGAGCTAAACGCAATGCGCGGCGCGCGAGAGGTTTTCATCAACAAATTGAAGCTCGGTGTTTCAGAGATGAAGTCCGGTGTGGAGGATATGCAGTCGGGTTTTCGCAACGACCGGTTCGAGATGGCCAGGAATATGAAAGCTAATCTCGGAACGTTCGTATCGGGCTTGAAAGATGAGGTGTCCGAGCTGGCTGAAGATGCAAGAGCCATGCGGGCCGGCTTTTGCAGCGACCATGCCGAGATGGCCGAAAAATTGAACGACAATCTCGGGACGTTCGTATCGGGCTTGAAAGATGAAGTGTCCGAGATGCAGTCGGGTTTTCGCAGCGAACGCTTGGAGATGGCCAGGAATATGAAAGCGGATCTTCGGACATTTCTTTCCGGAATAAAAGAATCCGTATCACAACTGGCTGATGAGGTAAGCGACATGCAATCAGGATTTCGCAGGGATCATGCCGAGTTGGCTCGGAACATGAAAGCGGATCTTCGGGCATTTATTTCTGAGTTAAATGAATTCGTAACGGAGTTAGTTCAGAATGCAACCGCAACCCGTGCCGGCTTCCGCAAAGATCATGCCGAGATGGCCGAAAAATTGAAGGATAATCTCGGGACGTTCGTATCGGACCTGAAAGGCGGGATGTATGATATGAAGGCCGGCTTTCGCAGGGATCATGCCAAGATGGCCAAAAAAACATCGACCGAGCGTCAAATGTTTTTGTCTGAACTAAGACAATCCGTTAGCGATTTACGACACGAGATTGCCTTTCTGCGAAATAAATTCGCAGCCGATATTAGCGAAGCCCGACAGGCCTGGTTCCAAGATTTACCTGCCAAGACCGGTATTGCTGTAGAAAAAAAGGTTGAGGAAGAGCATCCGTTCGAAGCGACTGAACACAGGACCGATGACGTTGAAGAACCACATACGGTAGAAGAGTTGCTGCCTGAAGCAGCCGGAATTGAGTCTGAAGAAGAAAAGATCGCTGAGACAATTTTTCCCGATGACTTTACCGTAATTAAAGGTATCGGGGTGGGGAGACAAAACCTGCTAAATGAGACGGGAATTTTCACCTATGCTCAACTGGCGGAAAGCAATCCGGAAAAACTGCTTGAGATTTTAGGACCGCCGGCAAGAACGGCCATGGTCGAGGAGTGGATCAAAAAGGCCGGAGAATTGAAGATTGATGATTGAAGATTGACTATTTATGGTATGGGAGTTTTTTAGAATCGTCAATTTTTGACAAAAGATTTTCAATTTGATTAAGGAGATATAAGGATGCAAGACAGCAACTTGAGAGTCGTGTCAACCGACGTGTCAAAGGTTTCAATTGCCGAAGACAACGTCATCCCGGAACCCAGTGATCAGTTCGTTAACACACCCTATGTCCAGGATCTGACGGAACGTACCCTCGCTTATCTGGAAGTGGGATACCCGGTACACTTTTCCGGTCCCGCGGGAACCGGAAAAACAACCTTGGCCTTTCATATTGCGGCGCAGCTCGGCCGGCCGGTCACCCTCATCCACGGGGACGACGAGTTTACAGGATCCGACCTGATCGGCCGGGATTCCGGATACCGCAAGTACAAAATGGTTGATAATTATATCCACTCCGTTCTCAAGACCGAAGAACATTACAATACCATGTGGGAGGATAACCGGCTTACCACGGCCTGTCAATACGGGTATACACTGATTTATGATGAGTTTACCCGTTCCAGGCCCGAAGCCAACAACGCACTTTTAAGCGTGCTGGAGGAGAAGATTCTCAATTTGCCGAAACTGCGTCGATCCGGAGAAGGGTATGTGGAAGTAAACCCGGACTTCAGAGCCATTTTTACCTCCAATCCCGAGGAATACGCCGGCGTCCATAAAACCCAGGATGCTTTGATGGATCGGCTCATCACCATCCATCTGGGCCATTTCGATCGCGAGTCGGAAATCCAGGTTACGATGACCAAATCCGGCATCAGTCAGGTGGATGCCGAGACCATCGTAACTATCGTAAGGGAATTAAGAGGCATCGGCGTTAACAATAACCGGCCGACGGTTCGGGCCTGCATCGCAATCGCTCGAATCCTGGCCAGACTCAAAGGTCGCGCCAGAATTGACGATCCCCTTTTCATGCGTATCTGTCGCGACGTACTGGATATGGACACGGCCAAAGTAACCCGCGGCGGTAAGTCGGTAATGGTCGGCAAGGTGGAAGAAGTTATACGGCGAGTATGTGGTGGGTGATCGGTGAAAGGAATATCCAGTATCAAGTATCCAGTATCAAGCATTAAGAAAGGACGATTAAAATGTCTATTCCCAAAAAAAGTATTCGGGGTCTTCAAAATATCCGTTCTCGATCGGGAATGGCCGATCAGGTATCCGAACCCTACAGGGCTTATTTGAGGATCGGCTCCCTTGAAATGGAAAAAGCCCGGCGCAGCAAGGAAAGAGAAAGTGCGATGCTGAGAGTGAATGCTATTAATGAGCGTTTCCGTCAAATCGACGCTGAAAAAGCCGAGCTTTTAAAGGTATTGGACCTGGGGAACCCTATGGGTATCGACGCCCCGGGAGGGGAAAAAAAGTCCGGGTCCGATCATAACCGCATCCCCGGGGGATTCAAGATCAGTTACTAAAGTGAATTTACGGATTGAGGGGATGCCAACACTCCCTCAATCCCTAATTCTCTCAATCCCTCAATTCCTCAATTTCTGACTTCCTCAATTGGTCCCAAAAGACGCAAAATCAATTTATAAAATGCTAAGGAACTCAAGCGTAAGGAGAATTTTTATGAAAATCAACTGTCTTTCCTGCGGGCACAAGGTGGATTTAGACGATGTTTATGATGATTATAAGGGGTTGGTCAAATGTATGGCTTGCAAGGCCCTGCTGGAAATCAG
>CAZDAB010000497.1:0-2881 GCA_964502855.1 uncultured Desulfobacteraceae bacterium
AAGACCACTCGGAGAATTTTAGCGTTTTATTGTGTTTTCTTGTCATATTATCTTAACACATAGTAATTTCACAATAAATACTGGTGTGTTAATTGTTGATATTGACCCGAAGTCATAATTTATTGTTAAATTATAAAACAGGGAGTGAAAATGGCTATAAAACGTCATGGGATTGAAGATTTAACTCAATTTGCAATGGAAGTTATCCGCCGGTCGGGTAAAGAAGCACTTTCCTATTATGGTAAAGGAAACCCCAACATTAAATTCGATGAAGATCTGGTTACAGAAGCGGATTTCCATCTAATGGAATTTTTTCAGGATCAACTCAACGGTCATTTTCCCGAACACCAGGTGTTTAAAAACAATCAGTCCAACAAAGACTACACCCATGATGAAAAACGTTACTTGTGGATCTTTGATCCATTAGATGGCGTTGCAAATTTTCAGGCGGGAATCCCCATCTGGGGCATTTCTCTTGCACTTATCGAGAATTTTTGGCCCGTTTTCGGTGTTTTTTATATGCCGGCAACGGGCGATCTTTTTTATGCACAGGCCGAACAAAAAGCTTTTCTGGGAAAAAGAGAAATCCACGTATCTGATCACAAAATTATTAACGACGAGAGCCTTCTTTTCACTTACTCCCGGTTTCACCGCCGTTATCGATCCACATTCCCGGGTAAAATCCGCGATCTGGGATGCACCGGCGCTCACATATGCTATGTTGCCATGGGTCGCGCGGAAGCTGCCGTTATTGCGAACGAGTCGTTTCAGGATCTTGCCGCAGCCGGTATCATTCTCCAGGCGGCAGGAGGAAAAATCTGCAAGATAGATGGGGGCGATTTTTTCCTTAACGAATACCTGGACGGTCAAAAGATCAATGAGCACCTTCTTGTCATGGCTCCGGATATCTACTCGCAAGTTCGTAACAGTTTACATGAAATTTCTTAGGCAAAATTTAATTTTTGTTTTGGAAACATAATTTGTGCCCAATATGGATTTATGGATGGGACTAACTGGCTGATCTTGAACAATCGACTTAACGATTCGTCCGGTCAACCAGCCACTGGTTTACGGCGTTTACAAGATCCTGCTGATGACCGCTAAAGCCGTGATTCGCACCGGGAATTTTCACTACCGTAACCTGGATTCCCGGCGTTGCGCTTTTGAGGAGTCTGTCGGTCACGTCAGGGTTTGCCAGGCGGTCAGCCAGACCATGGACGATGAGAATGGGCTTGAAAATTCGGCTGATGTTTTTGTATGGGTCGGAAACTGTTTTCGGGCCCCTGAGGCTTACCAAATGGTTAGCGGTGTAAAGTGCTTTGCCCAGAGGTCCCAAATTGATCAGCATCCATTGGTCTCCTTTGCCCCTGGCAACGAGATCCTGGGCCTGGGCGAGAACCTGGCTCGCAGCCTCTAGACCGAATATGCTTATATTCCATTCGAACAAATTACCGGGAGGGCCGGTTAAGAGCACGCCTTTAATCCTGGAATCTTTGGTTGTCGCAAAGTAGTAGAGCACACGGTTGGTGCCCATGCTGTGGCCGAAGAGGAATATGGGATTGTAGCCGAGCCGGGCCATTTCATCCACCGCTACAGCAATGTCATAACGGTTATCTTCAAACCGGTTCTTTTTAGGGCTCCGATCATGATCGCGCATATTTACCGCCAGAGTGGCAAAACCGCAATCAGATAGGGCTTCCGGGAGAAAGGCCATGATACCCGAGTAGAAGTTGCCGCTGTAACCGTGGATCATTACCACACCGGCGTTATTCCGAGCCGTATGGGGCCGGCGTAAAACACCCGTTAGCGTGATCCCGTCGGCAGTTTGCAGTCGGACCATTTCGATCCCGACATTTTCAGCGGCCCGGGCCGCCGGGTTCAGGGATATAAGGATAAGCAGAAAGGCCAAAACAAAAGATTTGAGAAATCGCATCATTACCTCTTTATTATACAAGTTCGTGTATATGTAACGTCTTTAAAATTCTATACCGCTATGAGCGGGATAAATAAAGTAATTTGTTGGGGCACGGTCTTTTTGCCTGGCAGATGGCCCATTAATCCATTATTTTAGTATTCCAACATTCCAATTGCGACCTTGACTGGCAGGCGAGCTTGCAATGGAAAGCGTGACGAAGCGAACTAGTGCCCATCCATAAATGAGGATTTTTGTTCAAAATCAAGGCGTGCGAAAAAAATAACCACAGGTATATATTTGATATTCCGAGGATTATTTTTTGAGCATAACGCAGAGATTGGGCAAAAAGACCATTTATGGATGGACACGAACTAACTTGTGCCTACCCATAAATCTATATTGGGCACAAATTAAGTTTCCAATGCAGAAATTAGCAATTTTTCGCAAGGTCAAGGAAATCAAGGAATTACGCGGAGGCGTACAAGTGGTACGCCGCACAAGTAATTCCGCAGATTGACCCCAGAGAAATAGGCTCTGCATTTCACAGGGCAGGCGCAGAGATTGCGGAAAAGGGCCATTTCTGGATGGAAACTAATTTACAGGAGGAGTAACATGCTGACTCATAAAACCAAAGTACAGGTTCTCTTCGGCGATACCGACCCGTATGGCGTTGTTTATTTTGTTGCCTATTTTCGCTATTTTCATCAAGGCATCGAAGATTTCCTGCGCCACATAGGGATATCACCGAAAACATTTTTTCGCAACCAGGAAGAAAAATTCGGCATGCCCAAAGTCGCAGCGGATTGCCGCTTTTTTATGCCGGCCTATTATGGGGATTTACTCGAAATGCACACCTCGATCAAAGAAGTCAAGAAAAAGGCTATTATTTTTCAGTTTCAATTTTATCGTCCTCCGGAGACTCGGCTGGCTGCCGAGGGGAGTGTCACCTTTGTGGCCATCGATCAT
>CAZDAB010000498.1:0-2878 GCA_964502855.1 uncultured Desulfobacteraceae bacterium
GTGGCAAACAAGAGTTTCCAGCAAAAAACGTGTCCGTTTATTTAATGAGGCGATCCCGAAATTGCCGGTCCGGGTTCCGGTGAACATTATCCTTTATCCCATGGAGGGAGATCCCCTGGCGGCGGATGCCTATTGGCGTCTGGCCAAGACAACCAAAGGATCTTTTTTCTGTCCTTCGAGAAATTGGCCGTGAACACAATGGCTATTTAGTGCCCGAACGAAAACTAGGATTTTTCGTCAAGATCAAGGAAGACGAAAATTTTAACCACAGACATACATTGAGTATTTCGAGGATTAAAATTTGAGTCTGACGCAGATATTGGCGGAAAAGACAGTTTTCGTTCAGGCATTATTTATGTATTATGAAAAACAAAAGACGTGACCTGGAAATATTCAGCCTTTCCTTTCTTGACTGCATCTGTTGCGGTTTCGGCGCCATCATTTTGCTGTTTGTGCTGTCCAAATTTGCCGAACCCGTGGTCATTGAAAAAATCAAGGAAAATATGCAGGCCCAAATCCTTCGCCTGGAAAACGAACTGTTTGACATCCGGGGCCAAACCCAGATCTTGAATCGCGAGCTCACGGCGAAAAAAGAGCAGTTGTCCCAAGACAAGGAAAAGCTCGCCCGTCTCCAGGGCGATCTTTCGAACGTTGAAGGCCAATTCGCTGCATCCAAAGACGATGCCACGGTACAAAATATTATTGAAGGCAAACTGGCCCGGGCACGACAGGAACTGACCGAAGAAATGAAGCGACTTTTGAAAAGCCGACCCAAAAAAATTACCACTTCGGTGGGGGGTATCCCGGTGGACAGCGAGTATATCGTTTTTATCATTGACACTTCGGGCAGCATGCAGCGGAATGCCTGGCGCCTGGTACAGAAAAAAATGCGGGAGACTCTCGAAATCTATCCCAAAGTCAAAGGTATTCAGATCATGAACGATATGGGAAATTTCCTGTTTTCCCAGTATGCTGGAAAATGGATACCGGACACCCCCGCCCGCCGCAGGGCTATCATCTCAGCCCTCAGTTCCTGGAGCTCTTTCAGCAACAGCAGTCCGGTGGAAGGGATTACCGCAGCGATCAATAGGTTCTATTCGACAAATAAAAAAATAAGTCTCTATGTATTTGGTGACGAATTTAGTGGTCGGGCAATCCAACCGGTCATTGATGAGGTGGACAGAATCAACAGGGCAACAAAAGACGGTTCTCGTCGCGTCCGGATCCATGCCGTGGGTTTTCCGGTGATCATGGAAAAAACCGACCAACGCGGCAACACCGGGGAAAGATTTGCCACCCTGATGCGCGCGTTATGCCAGAGAAACGGTGGTACCTTTGTCGGGCTGAACAGTACAAGACCTTGAACTTTAAAAAACGAATGTCTTCCTAAAACTTAGGATTCGCTTGATGCCAAATAAACACAGAAAGCAACCCCATGGCGAGTTAGGGGCTTCGCCCCAATTGGAATGGTGGAATGCTGGAATAATAGGTTCTGGCATAATGAAATATTGGGTTAATGGTAAAATTTGTGTTGACGATAAGATTATAATGGCTAATATCCTTTTAAAAACCAATCTTCCAGAATTCCATTATTCCATTTTAGAGGCAAGGGTTCAAGCCTCAAAAAATGTCCTATATTTTCATAAAGTTGTAGAAATTCCGAAATGTTTAATTAATGAAATTGTAATCTGCCGGGTGTTCTTTCATCAAGGATCTCATCAGCTTCCTGGATATTGGTTACATTCTCCACCGTGGCAGCGAGTTGAAAATTCATTAGACTTCGCTGGAATAACTCTGAATTGTGATCGGTTTTTCTGACATATACGATTTTACGGGCGCCATAAGCATAAACCAGATCTGCTGTATTAAACAGCAAGTCTTGGTCTTTCTGGCGTATGAGCCCCTCTTTATTTAAAACCGCCACACAGGTAAAACCCGGCGCCAGATATCTGCAGGCGCTTTCGATTTGGCCGACGTACACCCTGAGATCAATGTAATCTTTATCTCCTAAGATAATATACAGTCTGTTCTTTACGGGATTTGTTTGAACATCGTACATAAATACCTCCGTTACCCCAATCCATTGGTTTTCTGAGTTTTCCTGAAAATCGTGAGATTAAAATGAGATGAGTTAAAATTATGCATCCCCTGTTCTTATGGGATAAATAATATTTAACAGCAAAAAATGTGCCATGATAGCAATTTGTAAATTTACATGCTTTTACAGTAAGTTATCAAATGAAACTCTCATGAATAAATTTCGGAGGTGTCAATGTTTTTAACAATGTGTAAAAAAAGAAGAAAAGACTTGAAGATCATAATAGAGGATATTACTAATAAGTAAGTTAAGTACTCGACATAACTCTTATCAATGGAAATGTTACCGAAGCCTTTTCACAAGTGCCTAAAGTTTGAAGTGACCTAAAGTGCCTAAATAGGATTTGTGCTCCTTAGTAATTTGCAAATTATGATATAAAATTTGTTTAATATTCCGAGGACTTATTCGCCACCGAATTTTGGCGAATTAATTTTTTGAGCATAACGCAGAGATTGTGCGAAAAGACCATTAATCAACAGACTCACTAGTTATCATCAGGAGGACATATGCAGGAAACTACACCGTTAAATTATAAAATCCGCCTCCAACCCGATTTGGAGAATTTCACATTCGCTGCATGCGCCGAAATTTTATTGGATACGCCTAATTCAGTTAAAGAGATACCTTTTAACATCCTGGAAATCGCCATCTGGAGCTGCAACGTACTGGAGAAAAACAAGCGTGTTGAATGTCCTTTTTTAGTAAATACCCGAAAAGAAGAACTTCGCATCCTTCTACCGGAAGCAATGACCGGTAATATTACGGTTCGGATAGACTATC
>CAZDAB010000499.1:0-2877 GCA_964502855.1 uncultured Desulfobacteraceae bacterium
TTACACCAAAGGTAGGGCATAAACTTGTCAATCACCGCTACCTGGATATGGGGCAGGGCTTTCTGGAGTGCTTGCATGAAATCTATAAAAAGAAAGGTCAGATCCCTGTTTGACCGATTGTAAAAGCATTCCATAAGATTTTAGGGCAGCACGTAACATCTCAATAAATCTGGAGAAAAATTCCGGTGCGGGGAGACGAGACTGACTATCTTGGCTGAAATAATTCATCTATTTGATCGTTTAGCTGCTCAGCGATATTTTCCCAGGAATTAATGCTTATGTCAGGAATAATCTTGTTTTTCAGTTGAAATAACATGGCTTCAGATAGTTGCGAGCTATTGCCGGGGTCAAAGAGTAAATCGACATAGTCTTTCAGCATACTTTTTGTGACCCCTACTGATGAAGCAATAAGTGGCGTATGACAGGCAATTGTCTCAACAAATTTTAACGGAAAACAGAAACGGCCAAAAGAAGAATCTTTATTGCAAATAATTGATAAATCAAGGCTGGCGATAACAGAAGGTATAATATCTTGTGGTTGAACACCAAGATATAAAATATTCTTGTTATCAGGAATATACAGATTGCTATCTTTGGGTCCGGCCAACACCATATAACTATCAGGAATCTTTTTATTTAGAATCTCAAAGGCTGAAAATAGCGTTTCGATGTCGCGCGACCTGGAAATGAGGCCTGAAACACCAATCAGTATAGCGTCTTGTGGAAGGTTTAGGCGTTGTCGGCATTCTCTTTTGTCCAAGGGAGTAAAGATATCCTTTCGAACACCATTTACCAGAACCATGGTGAAGCCTTTCCGATGATATTGAGATTTTATATGATCATATAGTGGTTGGCTGACACAAGTAACAAGATCTGCATTGTTTAGAGCCCAGTAATACAGGGGTTTAACTCCGGGTAGATGAATTGCTTTGAAACTTTCGAAGTTGTCATAAAGATCAAACACACACGGGATGCCAAGACGTCTACCTAACCAGACGCCCAAAATGCCATATGTACTGTTAGACGCGGCAATAATAAGATCGGGACGGAATTCTTTTGATTTCTTGAGTATGGTTATTGCAAAACGAATCCAGCCCATTAATCTCGGCCATACTGCATTAATGCTTACCCATTCTACTTCACTCTTTGCTTCTTTGTCCAGAAAGCGTCCAGTCGGGCGTCGTTCATAACTCAGGCAATATCCTTTAACGCTATTTCCCAGTTTTGCAAGACCTATGGGGATTTCGCGAAGCCTGCCAAATTTGTCATCCAAAAGATCTTTGGCGTTGTATTGGCGTTTGCATAAAAATAAAATACGTCGGGAGGGAGAATTCAACATAAACATTTCATATCATAATTGACGGTTTTACGATACCCTCAAGTTTCATTTCATCACAGG
Source organism: uncultured Desulfobacteraceae bacterium (assembly GCA_964502855.1). GTDB lineage: Bacteria > Desulfobacterota > Desulfobacteria > Desulfobacterales > UBA11574 > S5133MH16. Next base: position 1,400 of record CAZDAB010000499.1, read on the forward strand.
AAACCTGGTACTTAGAGACCAGCGAAAATCCTGCATTGGTTCTCCTTACCCGCCCTACACTAATTTTTCAAGGGGTAAGTGTAGATTTTTTATTGACAAAGAGGGTTAGCCCCAAAAACTTGCTTAGAGATCAATCAATGGAAAGAATACAATTTGAGAAACATTTTACATTTCCAAAGCCATGTCCTGTTACTTCTCATAATTATTTTTTGATATTTTTTGAATTCTTTAGGTGTTCTCACATCTTTGGTTGAAGCGAACTCTTCATATAGCTTATCTAACAATGCATCAGGATCATATCCTAAAGTTTTAGTAAAGTATGATTTAAGGATATTTCTTTTAATATTATAGTCATATTTGTGGTGATCTGAAAGAATTTTTCTAAAAAAGTTGTTGCCTACGTGAACTCGATAGAGAACCATCGGTTCCGCCAAAAAGAATTTGTGAGCCCTAGCAAAGGATGACCCCAAGACAAGACAATCGTCAGCACGAATGCGCCAGTCGCTCTCTAAAGGAATTGGCATGAAGCGATCTAGAATGAATTTTCGCATTGAAATTGTTGACGTGGGTCCACCGATCCAAATCTTTATTCGAGCCGCTGCTATTACGGAAAAACCTAGATCCTTATCGTTTTCATAGTCGCGAATGAGGGTATCTGAAAGGCCAAAATTTCGATGAGCACAATAAAGAAAGTCGCACTCATCATGAGAATCGTAGAAGGAAACAGCTTTTTCAATGTATCTTTTTTTGTAGAGATCATCAGAGTCAAGAAAGAAAATAAGATCTCCTCTTGCTATTTGATAGCCTGTATTAAATGAAGAAAGTTGACCGTTATTTTCTTTGCTGATAACTTTTACCCTGGACTCAGCACCAAATTTCTGTTTAAGCCGAAAAACCGAATCATCCGAGGATCCATCATCAACAACGATAATTTCATCGGGAAGGAGGCTCTGTTGCAGGACGCTTTTAACGGCATCACAGACATATTTTTCATAATTATAGTTGTTAATTAGTACAGATATTTTCATTGATTATATCTCGGCAATACTGGGAAAAATAAGTTAGTTAGCTTCGCTCACAATTGGAATAATGGGTTCTGGGATAATACAATGTTGGGTTAATGGTAAAATTTGTATTTACGATAAAACTAAAAATAGATAATATCCTTTTAAAAACCAACTTCCCAGCATTCCATCATTCCATGGAAGTGTCATAAACTAAAAGCTATTAAAAGATCTGTAATTTCAACCAATTGTAGATTTTCCGAGACGTAATATTACATTTCTCTCGATCTGTGGTTTACTCGTAATACCTCAATATATTGGGGCGTTGGATCCTAAAGAATTTTCTTTTCCATTGCATTCCAGTTGGGAATGACCGTTTTCCTTGCCTTCCTGGGGAGTTTTGCTATCCGCTCATCTTCATAGAAAGAATCATTATTGAAGTGGGTGGTACTCACTTCCTCAAAGATCGCGCCG
>CAZDAB010000500.1:0-2875 GCA_964502855.1 uncultured Desulfobacteraceae bacterium
TTTCAATCGACAATCTTCAATCGACAATCGACAATCCAAAGGGCTTTCCACCCAGATACGCCCATCCATCATCTCCACGAGCTGTTTGGAGATCGGCAGACCCAGCCCTGTGCCCCCGTATTTTCGGGTGGTTGAGCCATCTTCCTGGGTAAAACTATCAAAGATCTTCTCTACTTTAGCCGGAGAGATTCCGATTCCCGTGTCCGATATCATAAAATGAAGAAGAACAGAGGTATCTTCCTGTTGTTGAGTTTCTATCCGGATGATCACGTGTCCTTTCCCAGTAAATTTTACGGCATTGCCCGCCAGATTGACGATGATCTGGCGAATTCTGCCGGGATCACCCCTCAGCGCGGTGGGAACATCCGGCTTGATGTGGCAGATCAGCTCCAACCCTTTGGCGTGGGCTCTTACCGCAAGCATGTCAGCGGCATTTTCTAAAGTCGTGCGAAGGTCAAAGTCGATTTCCTCCAGTTCCAATTTTCGCGCTTCGATCTTGGAAAAATCCAGGATGTCGTTTAAGAGATTAAGCAGAGAATCCGCAGACATTTTCACCGTCTCCAAATAGTTCCGCTGCTCCTTGGTCAGATCGGTGGACAGGGCCAGTTCCGTCATACCGATGATCCCGTTCATGGGCGTGCGAATCTCATGGCTCATGTTGGCCAAGAACTCGCTCTTGGCACGGCTGGCTTCTTCGGCCTCACGCCGTGCCTCAATGAGATCGGTGATGTCGAAAAAAATTCCGTCCACATGTTCAATCTCGCCCTTTGGGTTACATATGATCTGGCTTCTTTCGCTTATCCAGATGATCTCCCCGGTCTTGCCTCTGATTCTGTATTCCCTTACATACGACTTGTTTCCTTTTAATGCCGAAATAAATTTTTCCCTGGCAGGTTCCATATCTTCTTCAACGATAATATCCGACCATTTTATTTTCCTGGAGTTAAACTGATCCGCTTCATAGCCCGTCAACAGCTCAATCTTGTTACTGATGAAATCAATGGAAAAGTCATTGAATCCCCTGAATACTACACCTTGAAGGTTTTTTAGCAGCAACTTGTAACTCTCCCGGCTTTCGTGAAGCGATTTCTCCGTCTGTTTGCGTTTTGCAATCTCTTTCTCGAATTCATTTATGGATATAATTTTCTTTTTTAAATTCCCGGCCATGTCATCGAAGGCCCTTGAGAGTTGGCCGATTTCGTCCTTTGAGTCTGTTGCTACCTTATAATCCAGGTTGCCCCGGCCGATGGTCTCAGTTCCTTCATGAAGCTTGCGAAGAGGTCCGGTGATATTTTTTGAAACAAAAATACCTACCAACCATGATACTAAGGGAATAAAAGATAATATCACAATAAAAGTGAGTTTCAGGCTATGTAAAGGTGCAAGTGCCTCGGATTCATCGACCTCTGCAATAAGACCCCATTGCATCTCGGGGATATGGTCGTGTACCCCGAGCACCGTAATCCCTCTATAATCCTTATATATTAACGCGTTATGCCCATGAGGGTTTGGGCCAAATTTTTCAATATCTTCCAAAAATTTTCTTGCGTTTTCGGACTCAATTTTCAGGGTGAGGAAGGTGTTTTTTATGAAGCGGGAAGGGGTGATCATATAGCCCTGTTTGTTAAGAAGATAACTCTCCCCGGTTTTGCCCATGCCGGTTTTATCGCCGGTTATTTGATCTAAAAAGTTCAGTCCAATCCTGGCGCAAACCACACCCAAACACTTTTTTGTCACTGGATCTAAAATGGGCGCGGAAAGAACAATAAATTTCTGTGCGGTTGTTTTGAAAAAAGAGGCATCTTTAATATACGGTTCTGATTTGGCTTTAAGAAAGCAGGGATCCGTGGACCTGACCCGCCCGATATTTTTCGTATCGCTGGAGACAGCGATATTTCCCGTTGCATCTAAAAGAAAAACTTCATAAATAGATTTACCAACTTGAGATGTTTTTGTCAGCCTCTCTATAGCTAAAGCAAATATATCCGTGTAATCCGGATCCTGTTTGTTCGTAAGCAAAAACTTATAAAGGGCCGTGCTCTGGGATAACTGCACGATTCGCTCTTTTTGGATGGTCAGGCATGTCTCTATGTGGCGTGCTCTTGATTGGGCGGTTGACTCTAAATGATTAAATATCAAATTTTTCAGGTTGTTTTTGGCGATCGTGTAAAAAACGGACCCTCCGACAAGTGTAAGTACTAATCCCGTGATAAGAAAAGAGACGGATATTTTATTGGCTATTTTCAATAAGTTTCCCCTGAGAACTCACGGGCAGGTTTGAAATATCGCCCATTAGCAATATTTCACCTTTTGCCGCTTCGAATTTTCCGATTTTCCTGGAAAAAGCACCGGTAAACGCTCCTTTTTGGTAACCAAACAGTTCGCTCTCCGGAAGCCCTTCCGGAATCGCTCCGCAGTCGATAGCGACCCAGGGACCGCCCGAAGGCTGTTTTACGGTTTCCAATCAATAATATTGAGTTTGAATATCAATATGCCACTAATACCAGCCAGCTCAATCAACCCTTGCAGGCTTATGCTGTTAAGGTGCGCCGCACTCCAGTATTGATCTATCATATCTATTAATTCCATAATGATCTCCTTGTTTGGAAATTATTTCTGATTTGACCGTTTCAATAAAATTCTCAACCTTTGTATGCAGAGGTTGCAAACAATGTTGTAATCTTGCGCTCACGCTGAAACCGCGAACCGGAGCTTAAAACTGCTAATAAATGTCAATCAAAAATCATGCCGGATAGGCAAAAGGGGGCGTTTTGAAACTGGCTCTACCATTTATAATAAAGACAAAGCCAGGGGCCTTCCACATTCGATGTTGGACGTTCGATGTTTACCCGCCTTCGGCGGCGCCAGAGGCGAC
>CAZDAB010000501.1:0-2870 GCA_964502855.1 uncultured Desulfobacteraceae bacterium
TACAACTTTGCTCAATCCAACATGCGGGACAAAGGATAAAACCCTATACGTTAGAATTAAGGATATAAAATATGACGGTGCTTTCGATCATTACAATTATATCGGCAATTGTAACTTTGGTTGCTGGTTTATTTGCTATTTTGAAGCACCGCTACAAATGGTTGGGTATTGTTTTTGTAGTAACTACATCTTTGCTTGCTCTAGCGCTTGCGTGGTCTCATCTCAATATAATAAAAAAAGAAAAAGAGATCGCTAAAATTTCGGAACCTTTGCGTAAAATAGAACTTTTCAATAAAAGATATAGGGCTGCTGATGTTGATTTTATGAGTAATGGGGAACTTAAAGGTCTTGTTATTTCAGGAATGCAAATTTTGGAAAAGTTTCGTGAAAACTTCCCTGAAACCTACGAAAATGCGAAGAGAATGTTTTACGAAGAGCATCAGATATTTAAGAATAAAGAATTCTTCGAAGAGCGAGATGCATTGGAAGATGCTGGAGATGCTATGATGAGCATGATGCGAAATTTGTATATAGTGGAAATGCCCAACAAAACAATTCAGCGAACTCGGTAAACCGCACCGCTTACTTCAAGCGAGGCTGACAGAGGCGAATCTTATGGACGCAACCATGAAGTTCCGCTACACGCCAGTATTTTCGATCAAAGGCTTAAGCCTCTCGCCGGACGACGGCGAGAAGGAGCTTGTTGTCGACTCAACGGCCGCATTTCGTGCTTTCCTCACAACCCAGCCAGATCCCCATGTATTCGAGGGCGATCGAAGCTTGGCAGTTGCGGGATTGATCTTGCGGGCGGTTTTCAGGCACGAACCCACGAGCGATGAATTCAAAACACGTGTTGCGAACGCGGTTGAAGAGGTAAAGGCGGGACGTCAGAAAGAGGGGGGTAACCACCCGTTCCTCGTCGTCGTGGCGGAAGGAACAGTTTCGTCGTTTGAGCCACAACACGAGAAGGATGCCGAAGACTTCATTGTGTGTTTTGACGGTGCCGATAAGGTCAAAATAAGGGCCGAGTTCGAAGGGAGAATCACTGCCCTGCTGAATTCAATCGTCGCAGAAGTAGAAAACGTAATTGGCATTACGAAACTCGCGGATGCTGTCGTCCTTTTTCAAGAAGATGGCAAGCCTGTTTATTCGTACACATTTTCAATGGGATCCGCGAGAGCTTATGTATCGAAACCGCTGGCAGATGATCAAGCTAAAGCAATCGGCGAGCTTTACAGCGCCTTGGCGGCTGACACCATCCTGCAACGGGTTCAGCGGTTAATAAGATCGTCATTCGAGATTCAGAGTGACCCACTTCGCTCATTTCTTGCCGCGTGGTCAGCCTTGGAGATCTTCGTACATAAGGTATTCAAACAATACGAGATGGCTCTTTTTAGCTCCATGCTCGAAGAGGGGCATACTGAAGTTCAGCGAAAGTTTCTGGAGCGGATGCGTGACGTAATGAAGGATAAGTATCGGCTAGCAGACAAATTTGCAGCAATCAGCTTGCTGCTTTCGCCCATTACAGCTGACCAGGATCTACAGATACTTGCGGGGGTAAAAAGGCTTCGTGACGAATTGTTTCACGGCCAGACAGTAGACGAAAAGAACTTGCCCGTGGAACGTGTGCAAGAGTTGGTAAGTAGATATGTTCGTCTTCACATCAAGCAGCCATAGCGCTGCCCCAAGGCATCAGTGCGGGAAGGTCGGCCTAACAGCGAGATGGAGCTGACAGGAAAAGCCGGGCGGATTGCGAAAAGTATCTCGGTTTTCAAAGTATGGTGGCCTGCAGCTCATCCCGGAACGTTATACTTTAAATTGCTACTATGAAAACTGATATTTGCAATTGCGATGTAAAGGACAAAGAGAGTTTAGCACTATTTCGAGATAGACTAAAAAAATGGAATAAGTGGTTTTCAGGCAAAGATGGGCATTCCATTAGAAGTCAAATCTACGATATGATTTGGTATGATACCGTTTTCCACACAATAAACGAAGCCCGGAGGATACATGTAGAGGGTGGTTCAGAGGAAACTGGCTTGAATGGTCCTATGGTGGATTTAATCGACCGAGGTTATGTTGCATCTCAGGTGTTATCCATCAGGCGTTTGACTGACTATGATTATCATCATCCAAGCAAGTCTGTAATTTCATTAGTTCGACTCATTGATGACATTGAAAACAGCATCCATTTTTTTACCCGTGAAAATTATGTTTGCCATGATGGAGCCCCTTATGATTGGCCTTCAAATGAGCCATTCAGTATTCAACAACGACATTGGTCCTATAGGCATAAAAATTTTGATAGTTTATCAGGTACTGCATCCGATAAAAGAAAACGATCTGATAGTTTGAAGGCGGCTGTAATTAAAAAGCTTAGAAAAGAGCTAAAAGTCTGTGATGAAATGCGGACTTATGCCAATAGGTTCTTGGCACATGCTTCAGACCCTGAATCAAAAACAAACCTCGACGAATTGCCAAAAAGGGTTACACTGAATAAATTCGATGATTGCTATAGAGCTATAACAGAAGTTTCATGGTTTATCAGTGCTGTTATTCTGTTTGAATCTGGCTTGGGAGGTGTTCCAGTCCCTCAATTCGATCAGTTAATCCATTTAGACAAACCGATAGTGACCTCAAAAAACATCATAATTCTTGATGAATTTTGGTCGAAAAGATCAAGTGAAGTCAATGAGTGGGAACTTTTCAAGTGGGAAGAAAAATTCGGTTATGTATCAAAGACATAGAAAATAATTAAGCTGAGTATAACATTGCGCTTTCAGTCGGACTCGGCAAAGCCTCGCCGCTGAAGCACCCGAACCCCGCAGTAAGATGCAAAGTTAGGCGCAATTAGATTGGCATTTTTTGAT
>CAZDAB010000502.1:0-2869 GCA_964502855.1 uncultured Desulfobacteraceae bacterium
CTGACAATAAAAGAGAAAGCTCTTTTAAGAAGTAGAGCGATGGCGGCCATCTGAGATAAAATATTAGCTCTTGAGCTATTCATGATTCGGGGTTTGTCGAGGATTTTCAAATCTTCTTTTATAGTACTGTTTGATCGTTCCGAGGCTGACCGTATTTTTTTGATAGTTTTGTAACGTTTTGAACCTCTTGGTATTTCATTAACCAGGCGGGGATGCTCTTTGACATACATGTGCTTCGCAAATCCGGTTTGATTCCGGGTATGAGGGCATATGGCAATATCGTATCGGTTTTGCAGATTTTCCAATGCCTTGTGCCTGAGTTTAAGGCATTGCTTGAAGCAGCAAAAAGTCAAGCGCTGATGTTTTTTATCAAAGCCGTTGGGTCTGGTGAGAAGTCCACAGGGTGCAAAGGGCCATCCTTTTTGATCATATCCTCTGTTAAGGAGGTCTTGCTTTGATAGTTTTTCATTTCTGACATTATAATCGATGATGGGTATGGAGCCTTTATTTCGGATATAATTATAGTTTTTGATGATATCGTATTTTGCATCAGCGATATCGATTTTCACCTGGTTTGCCGTGGCGGAATGGTGGTTATGGATCTGCTCTTTGTTTTTGATAATTTGACTTCCCTCTTCAGCGTTGCCGGATATATTGGTGACTGCGACCGGAAGTTCAATTTGCAAGTGGAGTTCCACTGATGTTGACAGGACAAGGTTGTAGCCAAAGATTTTTTGTAATTTATCCGGGTTTTTTGGATCGCGGCGCACACCGATTCGGGCATCGGTGTCTTTAGGGAGTTTGGGGCAACCAATGGTCATGGTTCCATCATCTAAATCGATATTAGACACATTAGAACGTAAGGTGTTTAAGCACAGATGTTGTTTATCGAGTTCTTCTTTGACATCGAACAGCAGTGCCGTATTGTTTTGTTCTTCAGTCGGTTCACCATCAGCAAAGGCGAGTCTGAAGGCAAAGAGTTCAATGTTGGGTTTTTTTATGTCGTTTCCATTTTTGTCTTTTTTGGGGAATTTGTCAGAGGGGCACTGGGTATAGACACGGACTTCTGATCCGAGGTTATTTTCTGATAAATTGTTAAGGCGATAAAGGATACGGTTTTTTACCTTGCCGATGACATCATCAACTTGAATATGGGAGCATTGATTGCAAAAGTAAGTACAGCCTTTATATCGAGCCCAGGTGGGGTACAAAGTCCCATCGTGAGCCAAAATGTTGAAGGTGATCATCTCAAGTTGGTAAAATATATCCACCAGTACGTGAAAGATTTCATTGTAGCGGGATTGTCCCAGACGGAGTCTAAAATTTGAAAATGTCGCTTCACAGGGGATGTTCTTCATATCGATACCGGTCAAGCGGCGATATGTTTGGCCACGGAATTCATCCCTCAGGACTTTACAAAATCGGCTCATATCGTAATAGCCATCAATGAATCTAAAAAGGTCCAGCAAGAACAAGCTTGGCGGGTCATAACAAGGGGGGCCGTAAAGGGAATAAGATTCAGCAACAAGAGAACGGATAAAGGAAAAATCGACCAACGATGCAATTATTTGACACATTCCGCCTTGGATATCGCCGTTTGGGAAGATTTTAATGAAGCGTTTTTTAAAGCGATAGTTTGAAAGGGTGTTCAGATTCGGGAAAGGCTTTTGATGGCACAACGAAATTTTTACGTTGATTTTGTTGAGTTTTTTGCTAACATTGTTGATGGTGAATTTTCTAAGGGGGTTCACCAAACACCTCATGATCCGGGTGGAAGTAGCCGCTTCTGCCCGGATTATCCTGCCTGCCCGCTCGTGCCTTGCAATGGCAGGCGAGTCAGTTTTTCTCTGAAGTCTTTTCTAAGCGGGTACAGGTAAACATCCTTTATTTTTCCATGGAACAAGTGGTCATGTCCTTTTTTAGCTGTGCCTTTAGTCTGTCCTGCCCGGACCCAGTTGGCGGCTTTATAGCAGGTGCCTTTGAATCGATTTTGTTCAACAAAAGTTTCGAGCAAGTATATTGGATGATGATAGACCTTGAGCCAGTCATTAGAAATTCTTTTGGCGTTGAGCGCCAGGATTTTGGATGCCAGGCATTTAACCGAAACCCATGGCAGAATAAGGAATCGGGTGTTATTGGCCACAAAGTTTAGATTGTTTTCCTTGGTCTTTTTATCCCAGCCGACAAAAGCGTCTCGGGATTTAACCGACCAGGCAGCTGAGCCCCAGCCGATGCAGGCAACGGGCTGGTCGCCTATAAAAGCCATGTATTTTAGATGATTCCCAACAATTTGACGAAAACCAAGATAGTGATGTTCTTGTATTAGACTGTTATAAAGCGGTTCAAGGGTGGTATTTCGTACTAATTTGAGTTCAACGGGCGGTAGAGTGGATAGCTTATTTTCAATAAAGCTCTGGTCAACTTCGATGACAGGTATTGAGCGATTACGTTTTTTGTTTCGGCCATCGTGATTTCCATGAGGGTAGTTGATAAGGTTTTTACGGTAAAGCGTCAGCAGGACTTCTCTACAGGCCATATCTTTCAAACGGCCGTTAGGTTGAACCCAGTTCCATTTTTGGCATAGAATTTTAGAGATTTGAGTACGGCTTTTGTTCCAATTATCATAAATAGTAGCCTGAATAAATTCAATATCTGCTGAGGTGATGGTTCTTTTTCTGATGGTTAAAGGGAACATACTGAGTCTATAACAAAAAAGAATCGAGGACGCCAGCAAAAAATGCATCGAAGTGAAAAAAAATTTTGTTGGAGGGATTTGGTCGAAAAATCAGTCTAATAATGGGTTGAAATGAAAAACTGTGGATTGAAAATCAGTGGAATTATAGCCGCTTGGACTTATTAAATTACCTCA
>CAZDAB010000503.1:0-2862 GCA_964502855.1 uncultured Desulfobacteraceae bacterium
CCAAAACACCGCTCGGCTCACCATGCACTTTAATGTCGCAGGACTGCTTCCAAATTGTCTTCCGGAAATTGTTTGTTTTCCATTCTCGGCCGTGTATAATGATTCGTGCACAAGTGATTTCCGGATATTGCCACGAGGGAGGAATAAGATCCACTATCCCCTGAAGTATCTCCTCCAACGAAATATCCTGCTGCTCAACAAGATTGGCAATACCATAAAGGCAGTTAAGTTCCTTGACCCGTTCTACACTATCATGGCGTTTCTGCTTCATGACTTTCTGTTCAAGTTTTCGTTCAGTGATCTCTTGCCTCACTTAAGTATTAATACCTGAATGTTGTACGAGTCGGAGGCTTTCATATGCAAGGCATTAATTTCCCAACAGAAAAATAACGAAAAGGCCCATATTTTTTTACAGTTTTTAAACTGTATATGAGCCTTTATCTATCACATAGGGTTACCCCCTGAATTTGGCTGTTATTATCTTATTTTTATGTTATTTTAATAGATTATATATCATTTTGAATCGGGCTTTCCATTTTCGTTTAATCATAAAAATTATAGATAACCATATAATTTTATAATAAAAAATTTATTACATATTTAAAAAAATAAGTCTATAGGATAAAGTGCTTATTTTTATAGGAAAATATCCTAAAAATATAGGGACTTATCCCGAACTCAAATCAAATATTACCTTCAATGGCATAATGTTAATGGACAATAGAATATACCATTCTGCCCTGAGTAACTTCTCAATAAATTATGGATTCGGGTCAATATGATTATTTAATACACCAGAACTTATTGAGAACTTACTGCCCTGGCATTCAGCTTGTTGGAATTATTTACTATTCCGGTGGGAAGATAGGTAAGGTTCAGCACACTGGCTTCTAATTTTGTGCTAAATGGCGTTCATTTTCTCCGATAAAAATAAGGTTACTGAGTTTCTCTAAGTCGCCAAAGTTCTTTTGCAACACATTCCTACCAAATGCATAAATGGTCCTAAGATTATTAGTATCAATAAAGATTTGATAAAAATTGGTTCCATGATCTTTGATAGTATTGATCAATTCAAATGCCGAAGTTCCATCAAAATCACCATTCAATTTCAGATGAAGACTGTCCCTGGTTGTATAAGATAAAATTTGAAAATTTGCTGCCATTGCATATCTCCTTTAAATATCAATCTAATTATACGTCTCGGAAATTCTACAACTTATCGAAAATAAAAGTTTTTAATGGTAACCTGTTTATGCCATCATTCCATTATTCCAATTGGGGCGAAGCCCCTAAGTTCTATTTTTATTATCAGAGTTTAATTCGCTCTGTCCATAGGGGGAAGGCTTCATTTTGATGGTGGAGACCTTTATGGAACGGGAGTTTATCCCATGCAATCGGGAGAAAAACGGATGAGATCGGTTGTAACCGTTCAAATATACGCTTTTGAATTATTTTAGCGCCGAAAGTTCCTGATGTAACCGTCATAAAAAATAAAATTTTTTAATCAAGTCAGAAGTTCTTTGAGCCTCAGAGCATTTTTAGGTGCATGCCCCATCGCATCATTGTCAAAGTAAACATAAGTATCTACGTCCCATTTTTTTATTTTTTCAGCCCAGTTACTAATTTCGTTCTCTGAATATTCGGACACATATAGTTTTCTTGATCCATGCAAACGGATATAGATAAAATTAGATGTTACTGCTTCAAGATAGGGGTAGCGTCCCGCAGTATCTGAAATACACCAGGCAATATTATGTTTTTTTAGAGAAGATAGCGCCTTTTCTTCCACCCAACTCGAGTGTCTTGCCTCTATAGAGATGTACTTGTTTCTTGGAATAAGGCTACAAAATGATTCGAAAACTTCCTTTTCAAAGGTCAGTGTGGGCGGGAGCTGGAAAAGAATGGCCCCCAGCTTTTCTTTTAATCCTGCCAATTCGCCAAAAAACTTTTTTAAGGGTTCTGCGATATCTTTTAGCCTTTTAATATGGGTAATGTAACGGTTCGCTTTCACCGACCAAATAAACCCATCCGGTGTTTTTTCCCTCCAGGTTTCGTACGTTTTGTGTGACATGGATCGGTAGAAGGTCGCGTTCACTTCAATGCTGTTAAAGTGTTTGGCATAGAATTTCAACCATTGGGATTTTGGACAACTCTTCTCATAAAATACTTCTTTCCAGTGATCATAGTTCCATCCGGAGGTTCCGATATGTATCTTGTTCTGCATTTGAGATAATCCCATACCCAAAAAGCCCTATCCTTTGTTCTATTCCGAGATCATTTTTTGTAACCTTTTAATATTTGATGAACTCGTAAAAAGTCCGATTTAGACGGTTTCGTAAAAAGTTCAAATTCAAGGCGTGCAAATTTTGTAATCATGAGGCGTACTTTTCGTACGTTGAATGATTGCGAAATGCAGCACAACGCAGAAGTTGGACTTTTTACGAGACCGTCAATACTTAATATCAGATTCGGCAGGCTCAAGGACCAGTGCCGTGCGGGTGGGAAGATATAGGCTAAGCAAATTACGTTGCCGGTCCATTGAAGTGTCGAGCAGGGTCAGATGATGCTGCTCCGGGTGTAAACGGTTGTGCCCCCCATATTCCGGTGCATCACTGTCGAAAATCATTCGGTATTTTCCAGGCGGCGCTTCGAAGCGATAATCCGAATACGAGTGTTCGGGGTGAAAGTTGAAAACGAATAGAAGTCCTGCTCTTTCAAATATAATAATTTTATTGTCCGAGTGCTCGTGAATAAGGTGTATCTCATTTGATTCCAGAAGGTTATAATCCATGGATAGAGATATCATATCTCGATCAAAACGGGCGAGGAATTGATACTTCAGGTTTTCGTCATCCACCAGAC
>CAZDAB010000504.1:0-2862 GCA_964502855.1 uncultured Desulfobacteraceae bacterium
CCATAAATTTAATCTATATCAGTATCTTAGGGATTATCGTTCAAACACTAATTAAATTAAAAATTTTGTGACGGAAACCAAGTGCATTACAAATTAGGCAGGCTCCTACCTCTTGCCTCGGAGGATGGGGTCTACAAGCTGTGGACCAGCTCATTCCATTAGAAATAGAGGTATATCAATATTTTAGAAAAAGAACTTGGAAAAAAATTGGGGGCCAAAGAAGTTGCCCAATATTTAGGTCTTGATGAAAAAACTGTAAGGTCATATTATCGAGAGCTAGGTGGAATGCGCTTGGGATGCCGTTACGTGTTCTTTGAAAAGGAGATAATCAATGCCATACAAAAAAGGACTAAAATGGAAAGCCCAAGTGCGGAAAGACGGGAAACGGATAGAGAGAACATTCAACACGAAGAAGGAGGCCAAGGAGTGGGAAGTCGAGATGCGGAAAAAGCCCGCAAGCGACTGGCAAGAGGAGATCGACACGGTCTTTTTGGGTGATTGGGCAGATGCTTATCTGGATTTTGCCCAAGTCAAGTTCACCGATAAAACCTATGGTGAGAAAAAGTCAATGTTTCGTCGCTTTTTCAAGGAGGTTGATCCCGATCAACCCGTATCTGATTTGGAAAGAGCCAATGTATTGGATTACATAATCAACCAGGGTAAGGAGCGGTCGGGATATGCCGCTAACAAAGACCGTAAAAACCTTGTGGCAGCTTGGCATTGGGGTATGAAATACATGAAACCTATATTGCCAGCACCGAATCCGTGTTTAGTTGAACGGATGCCAGAAGTCAGACACCCCCGGTATGTTCCACCGGAAGAGGATTTCTGGAAGGTCTATGAAGCTGCAGAGGAGGGGCAAGATCGGATTATGCTCTTAATCTTTTTGCATCTTGCCGCCAGACGGGGTGAAATTTTTCGGCTCACCTCGGCGGACGTAAATTTCGGAAATAGCCGTGTTCGTCTTGGAACAAGAAAACGCATGGATGGTACGCTTGAATATGATTGGCTTCCTATGACAAAGGAGTTGAGAGATGCCCTACGATGGTGGTGGGAAAATAGACCAATTAAAGACAGTCTATATGTTTTCGTGTGTTTGGAAAATAAACTGTTCTGCAAACAACACTATGGCGAACCATTTAAAGAACGTTCAAAATTCATGGGGCATCTGTGCGATAAAGCAAAGGTAAAACGGTTTGGATTTCATGCCATCCGGCATTTGTCTGCCACTATCCTATATCATCTGGGATATGAAGTTGCGATAATACAGGCTATCCTACGTCATAAGAGCCCCAGAACCACAGAAAAATATCTGAAAAGTCTTGGTATTGAAAAAGTTCGAGAGGCTTTGGAAGATTTGTCGCAACAAAAAGGCAAGGTTCTGGAATTAAAACCCAAGGAAAAAGAGGCTGAAAAAAGCCACTCTGAAAACAAAAAGCCGTCGAGGGAGCCGTCATCTCCCCCGGCGGCATCTGCGAAAATTAGGATAGTGAAATAACCATCCTAATTCATTAGATTTAATTGGCGTCCCCAAGGGGATTTGAACCCCTGCTGCCGGCGTGAAAGGCCGGTGTCCTGGACCGGGCTAGACGATGGGGACGTGTATGGCAATTTTCTGATTGGTGGGCCGTGCGCGACTCGAACGCGCGACTCTCTGCTTAAAAGGCAGATACTCTACCGACTGAGTTAACGGCCCCTAAAAGCCTAGAAAACTAACTATGTTTATCAAGATTGTCAATAAAAAATCAATCGGAATTTGATAAAAGTTTTAATTGATAGGTTATTTTCGCCAAAATTCCGGTACGAGAAGGATGATGACCGTGTATATTTCAAGCCTTCCCAACAGCATGCACCATATGAGTACCCATTTACCCAAATAGGGTATATGGGCAAAATTGTCTACCGGCCCCACCGTTCCCAGACCGGGTCCTATATTTCCGATGGTCGCTGCGACCGAGGCAATTGAGGTCATAAAATCGACGCCCATGCTTGCAATGAGTACAGAAGAAAAAGCAAACAGACCTATGTATAAGCCCATGAACCCGAGGACACTCCGCATAACATCCTCCGGAACGGACTTGCCACCGATTTTAATATGCTTGACCGAATGAGGATGAACTAAGGAAAACAATTCTTTATAACAGTATTTAAAATAAAGCATCACCCGGAGGCATTTCATGCCTCCGCCGGTGGAGCCGGCGGAGGCCCCTAAAAACATACATAATATTAAGATAATCTGGGACATGGCAGGCCACAATTCATAATCGGCCGTGGCATAGCCTGTGGTGGTCACAATGGATACCACTTGAAAAGCACCGAAGCGCAATGCCTGACCCAGGGTTTCGTATACAGATCCGTAGATATTAATCGTCACAGTAACCGTCAATACAAAAACGGCACCCAAAAAAAAGCGGCACTCCGAATCCCGCCAGAATGCAAGGGGCTTTCCTCTCAGGAACTGATAATGAAGCGAAAAATTAATTCCGGCCAATATCATAAAAAAGATAAATACCATATCTAAATACACGCTGTTATAGTGAGCGATAGACGTGTTTTTGGTTGAGAATCCGCCGGTGGGCATTGTTGTGAAGGTGTGACACAGGGCATCATAAAGATCCATTCCCCCGAACATGAGAAGGAGGACCTGTGCCAGAGAAATAAGCGCATAAACTTTCCAGAGGATCATGGCGGTATCTCTGATACGAGGTTTGAGCTTATCCGGAACAGGGCTTGGAACTTCGGCCTTGTACAACTGCATACCGCCGACACCCAGGAACGGCAGAATTGCCACGGATAAGACGATGATTCCCATTCCGCCCAGCCACTGGATAAAACTTCTCCAGAAAAGAAGTCCTTTTGATA
>CAZDAB010000505.1:0-2860 GCA_964502855.1 uncultured Desulfobacteraceae bacterium
AGTATTTCGAGTACTTTTTTACTTCTTTTGCAATTAATTTGCGCTTGTATTGGGACTAAATACTGCTGAATCAATCAACAGGTATATTTCAGGAATGTTTTATTCTCTTTTAATATCATTCCTATTGATTCTGATAACTATTCCTTTCCAATCCAAATCTGAATTGATAATGATATTACTCTTTATATTATTGTCCTACCTAATTGGTTTATGGAATATTGTTAGTCGCTTCAGATTTATTCGAATCAAAGAAGCACAAACCCTTTTTGATGCATGCTATAAAAATAAAGAATGGTTCTTGTCCAATGTTTGTGTTGAATCAAAAGAGGATATGAAAGCTAATAAATGAAAATATAACAAAGCCTTCAACCAGACGCGGGAAAGGCTCGGTGCGTTTTTCATTCGTCGGCTCATGGCCCGTGCTGTTTAAGGCCAGCGTTATGTGCAAAAAAAGGAATCACCATAATGAGCAAAAAAGTTTTACTTGTAGGTGTTAATTACACAGGTGTTCCTATTCCTGATGTTGAAATTGACGTATTAGGATTATGCAGGCCCGAAGTTTGTGAGGAGAAGGCAGCATATTCGTTATATGAATATGACGTTATTATTATTCATCCCCAAAGTTATTCTCATTTTATTTTTGGTTCAGAAGGTAAATATTCATCTTCTGATGAAGAGCTATGGGAATTAAAGAAAAAGAACTGCAGCAGACATTACAGTCATCAAAAGGAAAACCATGCCTATTAATCCTCACGAACCGCAAGGGCGCGATGCGCAGCAGGAAGCACTCGAGCGGGCGCCGATTACGAAGCCACACAGTGATTCTTTCCGAGTGCTCGCGGTCGCTGTGCTTGGTGTGGTGTACGGCGACATCGGCACCAGTCCGATTTACGCGTTACGCGAGACTTTTGCGGGCAAGCATCCGATTCCGGTATCCGCCGATAACGTATTGGGTGTGCTCTCGCTTATTTTCTGGACCCTGATCCTCGTGATTTCGCTCAAGTACATGATCTTTATATTACGGGCCGACAACCGAGGCGAGGGCGGGACCTTTGCCTTGATGGCACTGTTGAATCCGGATCGCAACCAGGATAGGCGGGGGCGGCGCATATTGATTCTTCTCGGCATCCTCGGTGCTTCGATGTTGTACGGCGGCGCGATGATCACCCCGGCCATCTCGGTACTCAGTGCCGTGGAGGGTCTTCAAGTTGCAGCGCCCAGGCTGAGTAGTTACGTCGTCATGATCACGGTGGTTATCTTGTTTGCCTTGTTTGCGGTGCAGCGTCATGGAACTGCCAGGGTAGGTGCGATATTCGGCCCGCTGACATTGATCTGGTTCGCTGTAATCGCCGTGCTGGGTATTTACGGCATCCTGCAGGCACCTCAGGTTTTATTGGCGCTCGATCCTCGCCATGCGGTGGCGTATTTTACGAACAACGGCATAAATGGCTATTTCGCGATCTACGCGATATTCCTGGTTACAACCGGTGGCGAGGCCTTGTACGCCGATCTCGGTCATTTCGGTCGAGTCCCTATTCGCAAAGTGTGGTTCATGTTCGTGCTGCCATCGCTGTTGTTGAATTACTTCGGCCAGGGCGCGTTACTGATTGTAGACCCGGCGGGAAGCACGCATCCTTTCTATAACCTGGCGCCATCCTGGAGTATGTTGCCGCTGGTGTTCCTGGCAACGGCCGCTACCTGCATCGCGTCCCAGGCGGTGATCACCGGCGCGTTTTCCATGACCCGCCAGGCGATTCACCTCGGCTTGTTGCCGGGTTTGACGGTCAACCAAACCTCGGCTGATGCACGCGGCCAGATCTACATGCCGTCCGTGAACTGGTTTTTGATGATCGCGGCGATCAGCCTGGTTGTCGCGTTTCAATCATCCGGCAACCTGGCGGCGGCTTACGGCGTAGCCGTTAACTCCACCATGGCGATCACCACGGTGCTGGCCTTTAACGTCGCACGCGAGCGCGGCGGCTGGGGATGGCCGGCTGCGCTGGCTTTTCTGCTGGGCTTTTTGTTCATTGACCTCGGCTACCTTGGGGCCAATATGGCGACCATTCCGGACGGCGGCTGGTTACCGTTGTTGATCGGTGCCGTCCTGTTTACGGTGATGACGACCTGGCGGCGCGGCGCCAAATTGCTGGCGGCTCATATCGGCAGCGGTGCGCCCACAGACAAGACCTTTATCGGTCAGGTGATCGGCGAGAAGGTACCACGGGTTCCAGGTACGGCTGTATTTTTCACCGGGCTACTGGATCTGGTGCCACCGGCACTGCAGCAACTATTGCGTAGAACGGGCGTGCTGCATGAGACGGTGGTGCTGACGACGGTCGTTATCGAGCCGGTTCCTAAAATCGATTCGGCCGAACGCATTGAATTAACCAAACTGGATGCTGGCTTTAATCGGCTGTTGATTCGCTACGGCTTCATGCAGGGACCGAATATTCCGTCAGACCTTGCGGCGTGTGCTGACCACGGGCTGAAGCTGGATCTGGACAAGGTGCATTACTTCATAACCCATGTCGACATGTTGGCGGGACGCAAACGGCACGGCATGGCGGTATGGCGTGATCGACTGTTCGTACGCATGGCGGCCAACAGTCAGGATGCCACGTCGTATTACCAGATTCCCACCGCGCAAACGATGCACGTCGGGCTTCAAGTTGGCATTTGAGTCAGGCAAATAGATAAGACTGAAGTGATACTTCCCATGCGGTACCACTATAGGGGTCTGACCACGATAAGCTATTAATAAGATAAATTAATTTATATTATTAGACACGAATTTTAGGCTTAGACCTTACATTTCGCTCTTTGAAAAAATATTTTTAGAATTAATGTAAATTATTTTGAC
>CAZDAB010000506.1:0-2857 GCA_964502855.1 uncultured Desulfobacteraceae bacterium
AACCCATCACATATCGGATTTAAAAAACTGCTCCGGCTCTGTCATGGAATTCGGCGCCTGGGCATATTCGGTAGGCACGGTTCCTTCTTTGAAGCATTCAAAAATGGTCTTTTTGGATTCAGGTACGGGTAACAGACCGGTTTCAGCATCGATTTTAGAAAAGACCACGCCTTCGGGAACCTGAAACACTCTAACGGGTTTGCCTTCCAGCACTTTCCGGACAAAACCGAGCCATATGGGGCTTGCAGCCCTGGAACCGGTTTCGGCCTTTCCAAGGCAGCCCTCTTCATCAAAACCCACCCATGTTCCGACTGTATATCGTGGCGTGTATCCCACAAACCAGGCATCATGAAGATTGTTTGTTGTACCGGTCTTGCCCGCCACGGGCCGGTTCAATGCTTTGAGTCTGTGTCCGGTTCCTTCCTGGACCACACTCTCAAGAAGACTGGTCATGATATAGGCTGTATTTTTTTCGATGACCTTTTCTCTGACAGGACTCGATTCCTCGATCACATTTCCGTCTCTGTCCACAATCTTTGTTATAAAGACAGGACTTACAAGATAGCCACTATTGTTAAACACCGAATAAGCCTTGACAAGCTCCAGCAAAGATACACCTGAAGATCCCAAAGCTATTGAAAGATCCCTGTTCAATTTTGACTCGATTCCAAGTTTTCTGGCATAATCTATAGCATAATCAATACCGATATCTCTTAAAATTTTTATGGTTACCACATTGCGTGATTTTGCAAGGGCATTGCGAAAAAGTGTGGGACCATAAAATTTTTCCTTGTAGTTTCTGGGTTTCCACGTAAAGTCATGTTCCGTATCCTGATACACAATCGGCGAATCGATGATCATGGTTGCAGGGGTATATCCCTTGTCAAGGGCTGCTGCATATATGATGGGTTTAAACGCCGAACCCGGCTGCCGCCTCGACTGGATCGCCCGGTTGAACTGGCTCTCTCTGAAATCCCTTCCACCGACCATTACTTTCACATAACCGGTTTTCGACTCGATACACAGCAGGGCGGCTTGAGCCTTTGGAACCTGTTCCAGGGCAAGCCACCATCGGTCGGTATTAAAAATTTTATTTTTAACCTTAACCTCTATAACATCACCCACGGACAAAACCTCTCCGGGATGTTTAACTCTGGCTTCAAAATAGGCAATTTCCGGGTCAGGTTTTCTAGCCCAGCGCATATCCTCAATTCTTATTATTCCCAAAGTATTGCCGATTCGAACCACTACCGTATCGTTCTTGTTATTTACCTCTATCACAACGCCTTGTGTAATCTTTCCTTCTTCAAGGGTGGCTTTTTCCAGCTCGGCCTGAAGCTTTTTTGAAAACGATTCTATCTCTTCCGGCTGTAAATGCTTTATCGGACCCCGATATCCCTGGCGTTTATCCAGAGCATAGAGTCCCTTTTCTATTTCTTCACATGCAATCTTTTGCATTTCAATATTCACCGCAGCATAAATTTTGAGCCCTTCCCTGTACAAGATGTCGTCACCGTATTTTTTTGCGATATGACGTCTGATGTGCTCGGTATAAACGGGGACTTCTTCTATATACCAGTTTTTCCTGGGTTTAATATCAAGCTCTTTGTTGATGGCTTCCGTAGCTTGAATATTGGTTATAAAACCTTCCTCAACCATCCGGTTTAAAACATATATCTGACGCTGCTTTGCCCTTACTGGAGATCTGAAGGGAGAGTATCTGCTGGGTGCCTGGGGCAGGCCGGCTAAGATCGCACATTCTGCCAGGTTCAATTCCTGAGCGGATTTTCCGAAATAATTCTCGGAAGCAGCCTCCACTCCATATGCGCCATGCCCCAGATAAATCTGATTTAGATACAGAAAAAGAATTTCATTCTTTGCAAATTTCTTATCAATACGGTATGCAAGAATCGCCTCTTTTATTTTGCGGGAATAACTTTTTTCCGGTGTCAAGAAAAACGATTTTGTAACCTGCTGGGTAATGGTACTCCCGCCCTGAACGATGGCTCCGGCCTCAATGTTCTTGAAAAATGCCCTGACAATACTCAAAAGATCTATTCCTTTGTGTTTATGAAATCTTGCATCCTCCGCAGCAATAAAAGCTTTCTTAAGCATTTCAGACATTTGGGATAGAGGGATCACAATTCTCCGTTCTTTAAAAAATTCAGCGATCTTTCGGGTGTCGTCTGAATACACCGTGGTGATGATAGAAGGCCGGTAATCGTTTAGTGAAGATATTTTGGGAAGATTTTTGCCCAGATAGAGATAAACCCCAATAACTCCACAACCTCCTGATATCAAAATTATAACAGAAAAATAAATGAAAAAACGGACAATATTTAAAAAAATGCCCCTCCGGTCTTGCCGGGATCGTTTCTTGAGTATCTGAGAAGTTTTTTTGTGTTTTGGCATAATTTCAATACCGTTAACGGATCAAACTTGTATTTTTAACCTTTTTGTTTAAAAACTTAGTGTATTGATGAGTCTGTTGATTTATGAGGATTTTCGTTCAAGATCAAGGCATGCGAAAAAAATAACCACAGGCATATATTGGATATTCCGAGGATTATTTTTTGAGCATAACCCCAGAGAAATAGGCTCCGCATTTCACAGGGCAGGCGCAGAGATTGTGCGAAAAGACCATTAATCAACAGACTCATTGATAAATATCAAATATCGATCTCTTAAGCAAGGTGCTTGTTATGGGTTGGGGCATCCGGCATCAAAAATGTCAGGTTTTCGCGCAACCTGCTTTTATTTAAAATGTATAACCCGTTCTCGTAAACAAATTACGATATTTGGAATTCAACAAATCTCTTTACATGGTTGCTTATTTGCAATACATGGTAATAATCGA
>CAZDAB010000507.1:0-2846 GCA_964502855.1 uncultured Desulfobacteraceae bacterium
TCAATCCCAAAGGATTTGAAAAAAGCTATAAAATAAAATGGGTTAAACCTCACGGTAAGCTCACCCTTTTATCACTGAAAGGTGTAGAGAACAGAAATTCGGTTGAAACCCTTATCGGTTCCGTGTTTTTTATTGAAAGGGCCAATCTTCCTGAACCCGAAGACGGATCATATTACTGGGTTGATATTATCGGAATTTCAGTTTTTACAGCCGATGATGAGTATATCGGCCTCGTTGAATCGATAATACCCACGGGAAGCAACGATGTCTTTGTTGTAAGAAACCCGAATAAAGCTCATGATAATGAAACACTGATTCCTGCAATTGAGTCGGTGATTTTGGGAATCGACCTTAAGCTTAAAACAATGCGGGTGGATTTACCGGAAGGATTATGAAACTTAAAACCTGCATTAACTTTTACGAGGCTTGCAGAATTTAGGTAAAGGTTAGACGCATGAATTTCATAGTCCTGACTATTTTCCCGGAAATGTTTAATCCTTTTTGGGAACATGGGATTATTAAACGGGCCATAGGTCGAAACAAGATTTTGGCATCGGCCATCAATATCAGAGATTTTGCAGAAGGGAAACACCGTACTACCGATGACAGACCGTACGGCGGGGGCTGTGGAATGATTATGAAGCCTGAACCGCTGGCCGGTGCTATCCGGGCTGCTGCAAAGAAAGCCCCTTTGGCCAAAAGGATTCTGCTGACACCTCAGGGACGGCGTTTTGATCAGGGCATGGCCCGTGAACTCGCATCATTAAATGAAATTATTTTTGTTTGCGGCCGTTATGAGGGGGTGGATGAACGTATTTGCCACAATTTGATCGATGATGAAATTTCCATCGGTGATTATGTCCTGACAGGGGGTGAACTGGCAGCCATGGTTATTATCGATGCGGTAACCAGACTGATTCCCGGTGTGCTCGGCGGCAAGGACTCTGCGGAAAAAGATTCGTTTTCAGGAAGTGTTCTAAAATATGCACAATATACGAGGCCCAGAAGATTTGAAGGTGTCGATGTTCCGGAAGTTCTATTATCGGGCAATCACAAAGAAATTGAAAAATCGAGGCTTGAATCATCGCTGATACGAACGTTTCTGAAAAAGCGAGATTTACTTGAAAACAGAGGCTTGAGCATAGAGGAGATAAAAATTCTCAAAAAGTGGTGCCGCGATATTGAAAAACTCATATATGACCAATCTATACGTGGCCCTGACTCATTATCCGGTGGTCAATAAAAACGGTGATATTATAACATCTGCCGTAACTAACCTGGATTTGCACGATATATCAAGGGTCTCAAAAACATACGGGGTACGGTCATTTTATGTGACAACACCCCTTGAGGATCAGAAAGCGCTGGTTAAAAAAATTGTTTGGCACTGGGTAGAAGGAACAGGATCAACATATAATCCGAAACGTCGAGAAGCCCTGGAGCTGATCATAATAAAAAATTCCCTGGATGAGGTAAAAGACCATATCCGTAAAAACGGAGGGTATTCTCCGAAAACGGTGGTTACCAGCGCCAAACACCGCCCAGGCAACTTAAGCTTTGCGAAGTTTCGGAAAATGCTGAAAGATGGCAATCTTTTCCTGTTGATATTTGGCACCGCCTGGGGATTGCCGGAAAAATTTATTGCAGAGGCAGATTACTTACTGAATCCGGTTATTGGCAATACAGATTACAACCACCTTTCAGTCCGATCTGCCGCCGCCATTATTCTGGACAGGCTGTTTGGGGGAAACGAATAAAATCGCGAAGAGATTTTATACAATGTTATATTTAAAGCGGCACTTAAAAAAAGAAAAATTCCTATACAATCAAGCCAAAATACTGTATAGGCGCTTCTTTAAACTGTTTTGACAATTTTTTTGTCCATTTTAGGTTAAATCTGAATCTATTAAAATCGTTAGATTAATTTAATGTGCTTTTGGCTTGTCCAAGAGAGGTGATTATTATGGAGATAATAAGACAGTTAGAAAGAGAGATGATGCGGCTGGATATTCCTGCTTTTGCCGCCGGAGATACCGTAAAAGTTCATGTTAAAATAACGGAAGGTGAAAAAGAGCGTATTCAGGCGTTTCAGGGGGTAGTGATCAGCAAACGTGGAGGCGGGACCGGCGCTACATTTACTGTCAGGAAGGTTTCATACGGGATAGGGGTTGAGCGTATATTCCCGCTACATTCTCCTGCCATCGACAAAATTGAAGTCATTACTCGCGGACGGGTACGCCGTTCGAAAATCTATTACCTGCGTAAGCTAAGGGGTAAGGCGGCAAGGATAAAGGAACGTCGCATAAACTAGTGTCCATCCATAAACGGCATCTTTTGGCCCTCGGCGGCGTTCTCGCTCGTTTTCAATCCTCGAAATAGCGCGCTATGCCTGCGGTTGAAAACTCGCTCGGGCCTTGCCGAAAACCAAAATCTACCATTTCTGGAAGAACACTAACTACGAGTCCTTTGTAAAATGCAGTTTCGCATTGAACAGATAAGATGTAATGAAGCCGGATGACTCACATCCTCTTTAACATGTGATTCCATGGGACCAGACCTGTGGGTGTTCGAAAAAAAAGCCATTGAAAAAGGCTTTTTAAAAATTGCAGGCATTGATGAGGCCGGTCGGGGACCGCTGGCCGGACCGGTTGTTTCTGCAGCCGTTGTGCTCCCCTCTTCTTTTCAGGTCCCCGGCATATGCGACTCAAAGAAATTAACACCCAAAAAACGAAATTATTTTTACGAAAAAATTTACGAGCTTGCCGTTTCCATCGGAATAGGAATCGTTGACCCACCGGAAATAGATCGCATTAATATTCTTCAAGCATCCCTCATGTCTATGGCCA
>CAZDAB010000508.1:0-2840 GCA_964502855.1 uncultured Desulfobacteraceae bacterium
CACAATCATGCAACAGATCATACACATCCAGGGTTTTTAGATGCTGTTGTGTTTTGGCATAGGGGTTATTTCTTTTTTGAACAAGCTTAATGTGCCCCTCGTTAAGTTCATAAATAAACATCTTCTCTGCCATGCCCAGCATCTTTGGAAAAATATTTACTTCATCATTAGTTGGAACGGCAATCAGTGTATGCGTATTTTTGTCCATATATTTGTCCATTCGAAGGTCTTTGTCTTTTTCTTCCTGCGTGAGCTATTGTTTAAAAACAAGATGTCTTCGGTCCTTTGTTTTGTTCTTCTCCTCAATCACTTCGTCCATATGGTTTTTGACTATTTTGATGGCATCACTGATAACATTCGTCCTTACTACCACGCAAACAAATTTATTTACCATTCGAGTGATATTAGGGCCAAACTTTTTACTCACAAGAACATCTACGCCCGTTAAAGCAGAGGACGTGGCCTGAGCCTTTGCGGGATCACCATGCTTTTTGGACTCATCCTCTTGAAATTCGACGTTCTCTCTCTGTTCCACAAATTCTTCAGCGTCATCACAAAATTTGTAAATATGGTAGTATGTCGCCATGCCAAAGTGATCATCGTTGAAGTTTTTACCGTTATCCGTAGCAAATGCTATTAACAATCCCATTAATCATCCTCCATTTGTTTCCGTAGATAATCAGAATTTATTTCACAGCAGGCCTTGAACCTGAGTAATAACACACTTTGTTATAATTATACATCTCAGATGGAATATATCTTTCAGTCATACAACCCCAATTCTTGAGCCAATCGTGTCATTACCTCTGTGGCTTTTGCCTGAATGAAAATATCTGTTATGTTCTTAGTATAATTCGGTTCCTTTGGGTTCAATGTTCGCATCTCAAATTTTTGAGCCTTTTATTACCGAATGGTCCCTGCCTTTACCGTAAAAAAATAAGCGCCACGCCGCCGACGGCAATTGCAGCCCCCAGGACAGCACGCCAACTGGGATGTTCTTTTTCAAGAACGAGAACCAGCGGAATCATCAGCACCGGCACGATGGACATTAGAGTGGCCGCCACACCGGTGTCGGTGTATTTTACCGAAATGAGAGAAAGGGTAACTCCTAAGAATGGTCCGAAAATAGCTCCGGCTATGACCAGTTTCAAGGCAGTGTTGCCATTAGAAAAGAGTGGCCGGGGAGACTTCACTTTACCCATCATCAGGGTAAAGGGCCATAGAATGACTGCTGCGCTAAACATGCGAATGAGTGTAGCCAACAAGGGATTCATTTCCGGAATCAGACCCTTTTTGGCAAAGATGAGCCCTACTGCCTGACTGAGTGCAGCCATAGCAGCGAAAAAAACGCCTTTCCAGGAAATATGAATTTTCCTGCCGAATGAATCGGGGGTTCTTTCCGCTACCACCCAGCTTACCCCGGCAATGGTGATCAGGATGCCAAAAATGCCGATGCTGCTGATAATTTCACCCAGGAAAAAATAAGCCAAAATTGCCGTCATAGGCGGGGCGAGGGAGAGCACCAGCATGCTGAGCCGCGAACCGATCATCACGAATGCCTGAAAAAGAAATGTATCACCGATCGCCAGGCCGATAACGCCGCTGACAGCCAGCCAGAGTGCTGATTGCAAAGGGATGTTGAAATCGTCAAAGATAAGCGTGTAAGTGACAGCTGTCAATACTATAGCCATGGGCAGCCGGTAGAGGTTGACTTGCAGCGCACCGATGCGTTTTCCGGCTGCTGTGAATACGATTGAGCTGAGCGACCAGCACACTGCTGTGGCGAGCGCCGCAATTTCGCCAAGATATGGCATAAGTCAATTTTCCCCACTCATAATCGGATACACAATTCCTCCCTTGCATCTGGCAGCGGGTATTCGGATCAATACTGTAAATACACTGCATGTCCGTTTTCCACCATATAATTTTAGTTCCAAATTAATTGAATGGAAATCCCATTTCGGACGCAGATGAACGCAGATTTTTTGGATTAAGAAATTAAGACAAATATTATTATCTGTGTGTATCTGCCCGCCCTGCCCCGGCGCGACTTCCATAGCAAATATTGCAATTTCCATATTATTTATAAGTCCTGGCAATACAGCCTAAGCATTGCATGCCAGGTCTGGGCCAGGGGTGCGACATGAATTGAGTATTATATTGTTGCTATAATAATTCCGAAACTTAGGCTATAGAATTAAGTCCTTTAGTACCAGGTCTGGGCCAGGGCGAAAATCTGCGTCCTAATTTAATTCGCTATTATTTCCCGAACAGTTGTTTAAGGCAGGACAACCGCACTGCAAACATCGGGACTTGTTTTTGATAGCTTCGATATTGATCACCAAACTTGCGAATGGCTCCAGGTTCTTCAACGACTTTTATCATTGCAATGATAAATAGAATTTCTAACGGAGCAACGATAAAGATAAAGGATAATGACCCAAGTATTAATGCGAATGACACCGGAAATAACAACAAGCCCAAATGCATCGGGTGTCGCATACATTCGTAATATCCCGTCGTCACTAGTTTATTTGTTTCAAAACGCGGGATATCACCTTCTCTTCCATTTCGAGCTAACCATCGACCCGTATTTCGGCTTGCTCGCATGACAAGTCGTAATCCATAAACTCCAATAAGCAACGATAGCAAATGGAAAATAGGATTCAAAAGCCAGGCTCTGAACCAGTGCCAATCCATCCACAAACTTGTAATGCCACCACCAAAAAGCATTAATACCCAAACCACCATACGACCCATGGAAGACACCTTTCAGTCATACAACCCCAATTCTTGAGCTAATCGTGGCACTGCCTCGGTTGCCTTTGCCTGAATGAAAA
>CAZDAB010000509.1:0-2833 GCA_964502855.1 uncultured Desulfobacteraceae bacterium
GAGATGCTTTTGTCAGGGACTACCGAGTCTTTTTTGTTTCGGATGCAACAGCGACGGTGAGTGAAGAACTGCACGTAGCGTCTTTAAAGAATCTTGCGTTCGGCTTTTCATATATTGTATCCACGGAAGAGTTGTGTGGTTATTTATATAGAAGGGATTATACCTAAAATTTTTATAACCCATCTTGAATCCATGTTATTGGTGATATGATTACACCCTAATTGAGCGTAAACAAAACGGGAAAATATTTTATGTGTTTGATTTATTATGCATTTTACTGGATTCAGATGAATTTTCATAACTCTTCTTTAAATGAGATGTAAATTAATTAAAAAACCCCATTTTGTTTACCCGTTGGGAAAGCCGAGGATACCCCATCTTTTTCGTTATCAAGGGCTTGCAGTAGTCGACTACGACTTCGTCCTTGATGCCTCAAATCTGGGGTATCCTCGACTTTCGCTCATTTAGGGTTACAGAATGTTACAATCGGTTCGTGTAACTTCTCAGTAAATTATGGAGCAATTGATAGACGCATGAGGGAATTGTGTTGGTTTTAAAATGTGCCGCATGTAAAAAGAAACTCTGGAAATATGACAAAATTGGACCGGGTGAAGTTTTAAGGTGCCACAAAGATCGAATCATAAAAATATATGCATTTACAAAGGAAAACAGCAAAATAAAATGCCCATGTGGAAAGGTTATTGGTATTGATAAAGAAACCCATATTAAAATGATTGGCAACGCGTTTACATACACTGGAACCAAACGGAATAAATAGCCGCCACTTCAAAACCTTCCAGCGAGTGACAAGGGAAATCAATCATCACTGTTTTCGATTTCATCAATAATTGCGATAATTGCTTTGTATGAGTCTTTCATAACACCTGTGGGATAACCTTCAGCCGCGCTTCTCGCATACTCTTTTGCTATTTCAATTGCCGTTTTGAGGGTTTCATATTTTTGTTGTTTGGTAGCCATAAACATCGCCTTCTTTTTGAAATTACAAAAGAATTCTTATTCCAATAAATCAGTTCAAATCTTCTTTTTGATTTTTAATTTTTGTTGTTTCTTAAGGCACTTCTTATCTTTCCTGACGATGGCACAAAGTTTTGGATTGTAAAGCTCTTTACAGTTATCGTGGTTATATAATGGGCATTCCGGATACTTTTTTGACATAAATCTTTTTATTCCTTTTCGTTTGGGCTCGGGTTATGCCTTGACATAAACACCTTTTCCCGCACTTTTAATTTTGCCCTGATTCTTCAGTTTATAAACAATGTTATACGTTTTCTTTTGATTGAAACCGGTCTTTTTCATCAACTCTGCGGTGCCGACACCCTTTTTCCTTTTGTTAATAATCCTAAGGATTGCATCAGCTGCTGTTAATTTGACGGGTTTCTTTGCGGCAGGTTTTTTAACAGTAACTTTTTTTGCCGGTGTATCACTGGCAACTTTTGTTTTTGCTTTCTCAAGCTTCCCGACCACGACAATCATTCTATCAACTTTCTTTGATAGTGCGTTTAGATCCTTGTTAACAGATTGCAGGGTCTTTTTAAGATTTTTCATTTCTGGATTCCTCCTTTGAATTTTGAGAGTTACCTAACAAGTTAGATGAAAACCAGCGGAAACATTTTTACCCTTATTAAAAAGACGATTGAACGTTTTAAAAGCGTGTGATGTTTTTTCTTCGATTAATTCAATACCATTGTTTTTTAAAAATTTACGCAAAGCTTCGGTCGATTTCATCTGTCCCGGCAAACCTTTACCAAGTACCAAAATGTCAGGTTTTGATTTCAAAATATCTTGAATATCATCAACATCAACAAAATGTCCTCTTTTTCTCCACCATTCAGGAACAACTTTTCCCTGAATGATTTTAACGTCATTTCTGTAACTTACCCCGTTTATGACTATATTTCCAAAAGAGTATTGTTCAATCATGATATGTTTAATCGTATGGTTTTTGTTAACCGTCTATCCGCTCTCTCAGTTCCTTCCCACACTTAAAAAACGGCAGCTTTTTAGGTTTAACCTGGACCAGTTTCCCGGTTTTAGGATTTCTTCCGAAATACGCTTTATATTCCTTGACATAAAAAGAACATAATCCCCTAATTTCGACCCGATCACCTTTTATTAAGGCGTTTGACATCTCGTTAAAAAAAAGATTCACCACCGCTTTTGCTTCGGATTTTGTAAGTTTCGCATCCTCTTTTAGCGTTTCTATAAGTTCCAGTTTGTTCATAGGATCCTCCTGATTTAATCATCAATTAAATCAGCATAATAAAGAATCAATTGAAAATTGTCAATGAATTCTGTATGGTAAGATTAAAATTTAGTCATTCTCAATAATTTTTTGTGTATTAAATGATGATGAACTCGTAAAAAGTCAAAATTGAGACGGCAAAGGAAAAAGTTCAAGTTCAAGGCGTCGCAAATTTCGTGGAATGAGACGTACTTATGTACGCCGCAGTGAACACGAAATGAAGCGCAACGCAGAAATTGGACTTTTTACGTAGCCGTCAATGATAAGTTGAAAAATACTTTGAGCTTTAGGAAATTGTGTACGATTTTGTGTAATTTTATCTAATTTTCCGAGCAAAAATACACATAGACAGTACACATACTGATGAGGAGGGGGGATGAATATTTGGCGACATCAGAGCGGTAAGGGTTGGCAGGTTGGACGGTTATGATATGAATAGGGAAAATGGTGAGTTATGGAGAGTAGTGCGCAGCGCTACTCGGAATTGAGTCCATCGACTTGTTGAAAACGACAGCTCACCGATTATCTCCTCTCAACGCATTCCTTGAAGCTCTATCCACAAGTGTAAAA
>CAZDAB010000510.1:0-2832 GCA_964502855.1 uncultured Desulfobacteraceae bacterium
CATTGGGTTATTGTAAAATTCCTATTGATGTGAATTAAATAGAGGAATATCATTTTTTTTAAATCATTATTCCATCATTCCATCATTCCATGTCCGAGTTAAAATTATAAGGCTAAAGATTACCTTTATTTTCAATAACTATTAGAATTTCCGAGACATATACTTACCCGTGGGTTATTTCTTGAACCGGCATATTTTGATCAATCCAGATCAAGACGTTGTCAAACTCGTCTTTGAGTTCGGCAAACGCTTTTCCTCTATGGCTTACCCGGCTCTTTTCTTCTCGGGTTAACTCGGCAAAGGTCTTTTTTAAAGGTGGATAAAAGAAGATCGGATCGTACCCGAATCCATTTGAACCGGCAGGGCTGTCCGTGATCAGGCCCTGGCAGCGAGCTTCATATGTCAGGGCAGGACCTGTGGGAACCGCGATGGAGATGACGCATTCAAAGGCGGCCCTGCGGTTGGATTTTCCCTGCATTTCCTCAAGGAGTTTTAAATATCTTTGTTCATCAGTTGCATTTTCGCCGGCATAGCGTGCCGAATGGATGCCCGGAGCACCCCCCAAGGCTTCGACCAAAAGTCCTGAGTCGTCGGCCAGTGCCGGCACCCCGAGGATTCTTGCTGCGAAACTCGCTTTTTTGTATGCATTTTCATCAAAAGTTTCCCCATCTTCTTCCAGGGGAGGGATGGGTCCAAAATCGTCCAAATTTTTGATATCAACCGGAAAATCTTTTAAAAGATCCCTGATTTCTGCTGTTTTGCCCTGGTTGCGGGTGGCAATAACAAAAGTTATCGATTTTTTCATTCAAACCTCATATCACGGCAAAAATGATTTAAAGACCGAAAAATTTAATTTTATCATTGAAATATAAGTGTTAACTAAAACTATTACTATAAATCATGATTAGATCTTTGTAAAGTTTTTTCAATTGCCAAAATCCACCGCCTAATTTTACGAATTCCTTTATTAATAAGGTTCTATGGCAATTTTGCTTGCACCCAAGTATTACATCTAAATCTTTATAAACCTATGGTTTATAATACTTCTACAATTTTGGTGGTGAATTTAGGATTGCTTGTTCAGGGTTAACGCATTTGATTTCGGTGCAGCGAAGCGACGGCGTGTTTCTCTTGGAAACCGACTGACTGTTTGAAGGGCTTTAGCACGCGTTAGCCCGAGCCGAATGAAATGATGACTTAAACAATCAATGGCATAATTTAGCGACGTATTGTTCTTAATAACTCCGGCGCGGCTCGGGCTTATGGGTGCTTAAGCACAAGTTTCAGTCGGTTGGAAAGAGATATATGCCGTCGTGGAGCGTTTTCCCTGTATTGAGATTCAAATGCGTTTACCCCGATTGCTGGTTGGAATAAAGAAAATTCTTTACACGTCAAGGGCTGCTGATATATGAGTCCCTCATAACACTATACGGCAAAAAAGAAATTTCAATATCAAGTTCAAGGAAGGCGCCATGCACAAACTACTTACGGAACACTCCGGTCTGAAAATGCTGCTTTTGGGCAACGAAGCCATTGCCCGTGGGGCGGTTGAGGCCGGAGTCGCTGTTGCAACAACATACCCTGGCACACCCTCTTCAGAAATATCAACCAACTTTTTCCAGATCTCCCGGGAAAGCAACCTCTATTTTGAATACAGCACTAATGAAAA
Organism: uncultured Desulfobacteraceae bacterium; assembly: GCA_964502855.1. GTDB lineage: Bacteria > Desulfobacterota > Desulfobacteria > Desulfobacterales > UBA11574 > S5133MH16. The sequence continues at coordinate 1,670 of CAZDAB010000510.1, forward strand.
GGTGGCTCTTGAAGTGGCGGCCGCTACGGCAAATTGCGGAGTTCGAAGCATGTGTGTTATGAAGCATGTGGGAATGAATGTGGCTGCAGACGTTTTTATGACGCTTGCCTACATTGGCGTTAAGGGGGGGCTTGTTATCGTTACGGCCGATGATCCGTACATGTTTTCGAGCCAGAACGAACAGGACAACCGTTATTATAGCAAGTTTTCGGGTCTGCCCATGGTTGAGCCTTCTTCGGTGCAGGAGGCCAAAGATATGGTCCCCTATGCTTTTGATATTTCAGAAAAACTTCAGCAACCGGTTATCTTCAGAACAACCACCAGGGTAAATCATTCTACTGCCGACGTGGTTTTTGGTGAAATCAAGGCGCACGAAACCATCGGTGATATTTCCAAGGATCCTTTCAATCAGGTGCCCGTTCCTGCGGTTGCCAGAAATCTTCATGCAAGACTGCTAAGCAAACTGGAGACTGCTGAAAAGATGTCCGAAAATTCAGAGTACAATTTCATCATGGGCAAAGGTGCCTGGGGAATTATATGTAATGGGGTCAGTTACAACTATGTGTCTGATGCAGCCAAAGACCTGAACATAGAACATCGGGTTAAGATACTTCGGATCGGATTTTCGTATCCCATGCCCCGGGCCAGGATCAAAAGGTTTTTAAAAGAGTGTGAAAAAGTGCTGGTCGTTGAGGAAGGCGAGCCTTTCATGGAAGAAACGGTCAAGGTGCTGGCACAGGAGGAAAAACTAACCCTTCCGATTTTGGGGAAAAGTGAAAAATATTTCTCACGACTGTATGAATTCGATCCCGCCCTGGTAAGACAATCCATGGCAACCTGTTTTGATGTGGCGTATACGCCGGCCAACGTCCCGGATCTTTCCGATATTCCAGAAATTCCGGACCGTCCGCCAAACCTTTGTGCGGGATGCTCTCATCGGGCCACCTTTTATGCGGTTAAGAAGGCTTCGGAAGGTATGGATACCATTTGTCCCACCGATATCGGTTGCTATACCCTCGGATTTTTGCCGCCCCTTGCCATGGGAGATTTTCTGATATGTATGGGAGCGTCTGCAGGCGTATCCTGCGGTTTTTCAATAAAGAGCGGCAAAAAAGTCATTTCCTTTATCGGAGATTCCACCTTTTTTCATTCCGGAATACCCG
>CAZDAB010000511.1:0-2823 GCA_964502855.1 uncultured Desulfobacteraceae bacterium
TTTCCGTGAAGTGAATAAGCTCGGGCAGAGAAATCCTTTGATTAAAACCTCCCAAATGCGGTCCGGTCATAAGGGTTATATCTTCAAGACCTCTTGGCAGCCCCGCTATGTTGTTCCGGTTGAACCCGCGCTCCAATAAAAATTCATTGAATTCAACATCGCTCATCGCTTGTTGATCCGTGGCTCTGAAGATTTCCTCCATATGTCGATCAACTCCGAATTCCTCAATCAAACGTAACACAAAACTATCAAAATCAACCGGCAAAGGACCACTCGCTTTTTTACCGGTGAATCCTTCATAATAGGCATTAAATGAAGCTTCTATCAGTTCCCGCATTAAATCAGGGCAAAAAAGGTTTCGCGTATCCACGGGAGATCCCTTTTTATCAAAGCCCGCCCGTTTTGGATGATGATTGCGGAAATAACTTGCACAGATCAAAATAATACTTATAAAATGATTTCCAACCAGCCTGTAATATCTGAAAGAAGATCCTGAAACAGCCTCAAGGTGCTCAAAATCTCTAATCCCCGATTTCCCCAGATTAGGGTAGCGGCATGACAGTAACCATCTGTCCAGCCTTCCTCCTCTGGGCCATTCATAATATCCTCCGTCACATCGCCGGTAGCGTTGTATACGATTATGAAAGAGAGGTACCGGAGCCGTGTGAACAATACCCATGGACGCCAGTCTTCCCAGAAGCCAGGCGTTCCGCTTCATAACCTCCATAAAATTGTTCCGATCCACCCCTTCTTCGTCAGGCAAGGGATTGGGATAAATAAAATAATCGGGATGAACCGTAAATCCTATGGCGGAATCCATGCGGTTATTAACGCTGTTTTTCAGTTTATCCGGGAAATCTATAATCCTGAATAAATGTGCTTCTCCAAACCTGTACGGTGCGGGTATATCAAATCTTACCGGAAATTCGTGCTTAATCGTTTGTAAATACTCCATCCATAATGCCTCCCGATTCAAGGATGCATTCTCAGAATCCGATCTTGCCAGTTTCATGACAAACACAAGATCATCGGCTATGGAGAACACAAGACTTCGCCCCATACATTTCATATGGCAGCATTGATTTAAACCTGTTTTATCACACAACTCGTCCCATCTGATGGCGGAGACTTTTTTTATGCGTTCCTCATTTAAAGAGGGCCCTTTCATTTTCAGAGGGAGCGATCCCAATGCCTCGGCCGCCGCCCGATGTGAAGGTCCGTCAGAATCGGCAACAATATGTTTAAGACTCTCTATAGATTCTGCGGCCAGGTCCGGGTTTTCAGCGGCGGATGCAAGAAAACGGAGGACTTTTGCCGCTTTTCTGTATAAAAAATAGGACTGCCTCTGGTGGGAATGAACTTTTTTTAGGATAACGTCATGCAACGCATGAACCGTCTGTGACGATGCTAAAGAGGCGCTTTTCTCTATCTCGTATTCAAGCGTGGAAACCGCCATATATGTGGCGGAAAAGTCTAAACATGAGTGTAACAAATAATTTTCAGTATCAACAAGCTTTCTGTACATGTCCTTGCTTTTAATTCGGTTCAGTCCGCAAATCCAGTATTCAATTATTTCAGCAGTCGGCGTGCTTTTTTCACTTTACAACTCTCAATATATGGGTTTGTTTTACTTTCTTTTTCAAAGCCTCAATGATAACCCGTGCAGCATCGTCAACATTATATACATTCTTTTTCGAGATGGATCGACAAGATGCCATCAACTCTGTATTCCCGGATAGCAGACCCAAAACGATCTTAAAATAACCATATGAATTGGCATTTGAGTTGCCTATATCATCTAAATTTTGGTTTGCTATTTTTACTTTTTCTTTCAAATTCAAAGTGGAGATTAATCGTTCAACGGCTTCATCAACCGTTTTTGGAGGGATAGGAAGTTTATTAATATAATCCTTTTTATCATAATCCGTTAGATGTTCGCCAGGTTTAGCCTTTAGCAGCCCCAGAAAAATAATTTCTTCAACAATCACCATTGTCTCTTTATATATCTTGGCATCTTCGCTGGTTCTTGAGCCTGTCACATTCAACACTTCAATTTCATTTTCTATTATCCAAGTGTTTATTTTAGAACCTGCCATATCAACAGAAGCTTCATTTAAATCAATGTGCAGACAGGGTCGGTTATGCTCCTTAGCCATTTTTTGGCTATAATCAGCGCCGCCGGTTAACTCTCCATGGGAGATGATTAATGTTCCATCAGAGTGGATAACATTTTGCTCAATTCGATCTTTAAAACCGGCAACGGGCATTTCTTTCAATTGATATTTTTCCGGTAATATTCCCCTCTGAGTTTTACGGCCTTTTTGAATCCATCCGCCATGTGGGACTCCCAGTTTTATTGCCACATCTAATGCGGCCTGATCTACACCAATTTGACCCCCTGATACGATTTTCTTAATCATTATCCTTACTCCGGTATGTCATCTGCTCTTGCTTCAGTTTAACAAAAATTTCTCAGTTGTAATGGTACCTTTCACGCAATCGTTCAACATATTTTAGAAAAAAGATCAAAAAAAGCGAACCATTGTCTAACATTTTAAATTTTCAGACACTATTTATAAAATATCGATTTGGATGTCAAATATCAAGGCAAAATTGCATCCACTGATGACGTGGGATTCATGAAGAGCTTTATTGAAGGGAATCCTCATAACCGTATTTCGTACAACCCTTGTGGGGGGCCAGATAAAAATGGGATTTATCCTGGGAATGCCGCGAGATGAGGTAATAATGATCGGACCCACAACCTTTTGTTTTATTGGTGCCCCCGGCAGGAATCGGACCTGCGGCACATGGATTAGGAAT
>CAZDAB010000512.1:0-2812 GCA_964502855.1 uncultured Desulfobacteraceae bacterium
CAGAACCCATGGATACAATGGCCACGTCAGCTTCTTTGAGCTTGTAGGTCTTGATGAAACCGCCGCTGTCTCTACCAAAGGTTTTGGCAAAATCAGCACTGACCTCCTTTATGGTCTTTTCGGATTTCTCCATAGCCCGGTGCAAAATATAGCGAGTCTCCATGTAAAAGCGCGGATCTGCATAAAGACCGATACCTCTGGGCCATCTGGGATCCACGATATGCCTGGGCTTAAAGGGAGGCAGAAAATCGTCCACTTCTTTTTGCTCGGGAATATCCACCGGTTCGAATGCATGGGTTAAAATAAAACCATCCATACAGACCATCACCGGCAGAAAGGTTCGTTCGGCAATTTTATATGCCTGGATATGTAAATCCGCAGCCTCCTGGTTGTCCTCGGCAAACAGTTGAATCCAGCCCGCATCCCTCACCGCCATGGAGTCCTGCTGGTCGTTCCAGATACTCAGCGGTGCGGATATGGCGCGATTGGCACAGGTTAACACAATGGGCAGGCGCATCCCGGCAATGCAATATATCACCTCGGCCATTAACAATAATCCCTGTGATGATGTGGCCGTGTAAGTCCGGGCACCGGCCGCACTTGCGCCCAAAACAACCGAAGCTGCGCTAAATTCACTCTCTACATTAACAAATTCCGCATCCAGTTTTCCCTGGCCCACAATCAGAGCCAGATCTTCCACAATGTGGGTCTGCGGGGTAATGGGATAGGCGGCAATGACATTGGGGCGGCATAAGGCCACCACATCCGCAACAGCTTGAGATCCTTCAATTTGTTTAAGCATAAACCTACCTCTTTTGCATGATTTCATGTGCCCGTTCAAGGGCAGCGACATTGTTTTCACCCACTTTGCCCGGAAACCTTGCCATGATGGCTTCCTGCACCGCTTTCAGACTCACCAGACCCGTAATCGAGCAAAAGGCGCCGATCATAATTGCATTAGGAATGGGACGGCCGATGATTTCAATGGCGATTTCTGTGGCGGGAATGGTTTCCACCGTGGCTGTGGTCTTGAGTTTCAAATCTTCGGGGGATCTATCAGAATTGATCAACACTAACCCGTCGGACTTTAGCCCATTCAAAACAGGCACATTCTCGACCAAGCTATAGTCCTGGACAATTATATAATCCGGATGGAGCACATCCTCCCGTGTGCGAATCTTTTTGTCATCAATTCTAACAAAAGCCTGGACCGGTGCACCGACCCGTTCCGCTCCAAAAGAAGGGAACGCCTGGGCAAACTTGCCGTCGTGGAATGCTGCGATGGATAAAAGCTCCGCGGCCGCAACGTTTCCCTGTCCGCCTCGACCATGTATTCTGATTTCAATCATATGTTTCACCTTTCACCTCCCGGGTCTTCCAGGGAGGGCAAAAAAAAATGATAAAAGTACAGTTAGATACGATTTAGATCTATAATTGACATTAAAGCATATAAATGTAATGATTCTTTAGTGTCAATAAAAAAAGTGTGTTAATTAATGGAATTTAAATTATATAGTATTATAAGGTTTCTAAAACAATAGTCAATACTTAATGTTAGGTCTATAAGAGTCAAAGCGGTTACATATTATAGCTCCTGACGTTGGATCACCTCTCATAATCCGGGTAACTCAATGACAAAAGCCAAAGGGAAAATTCCTCCGGTCGTTACACTTAATTATTCCAAGGGCGATTTGATCATCAAAGAGGGCGACTACGGAATCTCAATATATGAGATTATAAGCGGTAAAGTCGGAATCTTTGTTAAATCCGGCGGTACGGAAACCAGCGTTGCCGTCCTCGGCCCCGGCATGATTGTCGGTGAAATGGCCTTTATTGCCGGTAACACCCGCCCGCGTTCCGCATCGGCCAGAGCCCTTGAAAACTGTTGTCTGGCGGTGTGGCATCCTGCTATGCTTTTGGATGATTATAAAAAAATGCCTGACATTCTTAGGCTCATCACAGGCCAAGCGTTAAAGCTTATTGTGCGGATGAACAAAAGGGTCGTTGAATTAAGCTTAAAACAAGAATTGTCAAAGGACGGACAAACTCGAGAGCTGTCCGATCAGTGGACAGAGGAGCGCAAGTTTTTCCGGAAAATGGTCCGTCTGGAATGCGTTTTTCGACCGGTAAACAGCCCCAAGAATCTTAAGTTTCTGGCCCAAATCAGGGATATCAGCAAGGGGGGCCTGCAGATGACGGTCAAGACGTCGGGCTTACTCAATTACACCCTGGACTCCGGGGATGAACTTTTCATAAGCACATATTTTACGTCAGATCAAAAAGTGAATATGACCGCTAAAATTGTTCGGATCCAAAAAGAGAAAACAGGTGATACGATTTCCCTGGGTATGGTCTTTACCCATTTGGACCCGGATGATCGAAGAAGGTTGGGCTTCTTTTTAATGCCGTAAGGGAGATTCATGAATGACTGTCAATTCACAGGTGCTCGGTTATGTTGTCAGCGAGGAAAGTTACTCGGACAAGGCTGTTATCGTTAAAGAAGGCAGCGTTGGTGACTGGGTTTACGTTATTTTAAAAGGCCGGGTCAAAATAAAAAAGCAGACTTCCGGGGGCTTGCTGACCATTGATACATTATCCGAAGGAAATTTTGTCGGAGAAATGGCCATGTTAAAACAGAGTAATAGTACACGAACGGCTTGGGCGGTCGCGGACGGACCGGTTGTATTAGGGGTACTTGATTCTGTCCGTTTGTTACAGGAGTGGGAGTCCCAACCGGCGAGAATAAAAAAGCTCATATCGAATCTCATACAAAACCTCGAAAGATCCACCCAAAAGGCGGCTGATATGATTG
>CAZDAB010000513.1:0-2807 GCA_964502855.1 uncultured Desulfobacteraceae bacterium
ATAAAAAATAATCCTTTCAAAAAGAAGAATGGCACAAAGGTTGCTGTATATCCAGGCAAAGCTCTTTATTTTGTAAGCGCTTGACAGACAATTACGACATCAAGGAGATGTTATGGATATTGCAACAATAGTGGGTATTCTCTCTGCAACCGGCTTGGTGCTTGGCGCCATTTTTATGGGCTCGGGGCTGAATGTGTTTATAAACATACCTTCTTTATGTATTGTTGTGGGCGGCACCATCGGCGTAACATTGATTGCTTATCCCTTAAAAGATTTTCTTAGTGTTATCAAGGTGGTGCAAAAAGCACTTTTTACGAAAAATATATCCGCAACCGAACTCATATCCAAGTTTACGAGTTTTGCCAATAAAACACGTAAAGAAGGTATTCTGGCTTTAGAGAGCGAAATAAAGGAAGTTAAGGATGAATTTTTAAAAAAAGGGGTTCAGCTTTCTATCGATGGATTGGAGCCCCAACAGATCCAGAACATTCTGGACACGGAAATCGATTTCGTTAGAGACAGACACAAGCTGGGTGCGGATATTTTTACCTCCATGGGGACGTTTGCTCCTGCCATGGGTATGATCGGCACGCTTATAGGATTGGTTCAGATGCTGCAGAGCATGAATGATCCGAGTACGATCGGGCCGGCCATGGCCGTGGCATTGCTCACAACCTTCTATGGCTCGCTTATGGCCAATATCTGTTGTATGCCCATAGCAGGAAAGCTTAAAACCCGCAGCAAAGAAGAGATGTTGATCAAAGAGATGGCGATACAGGGAATAATATCCCTTTCCAACGGAGACAATCCAAGGATCCTTGAACAGAAACTTTTGGCATTTCTACCCCCTGCTAAGAAAAAGGGTTGATAAAGAATGGATAAAAAAAAGAAGAAAAAAATTGATGATGACGGGGCAGACATTAGAATGGTGATGACCATTTCCCTTTTCCTCATACTTTTAACCTTCTTTATTTTGCTCAATTCTATCGCGGTAATAGACGAATACCGGTCACGCGTGGCCATAGGATCGCTAATCGGTGCTTTTGGCGGATTACCCGGAGGATTATCACCCCTGGAGACAGGAAAGAAAATTATGCCCCCCTCGGCGCCCATTGTTGACGAAGAATTAACCCTTGAACAACTTTTATCATACATGAATAAAGAGACGACCCCTTTGCCGGATGACATTATAGTAAAAACAGAGGGGGATAAATTGATAATTACCATAAATGAAAAGGTCCTTTTTAACGGGGAGCGATCTGAACTCAAACCGTCTATATTACCTGTTTTAGATAAATTATGCGGTATTATAAACAAGGGGAATTATCCGGTAGAAATAGTCGGGCACAAAGACAATATCCAGGCCGGAGAAAAAGGATATGCGTCTAACTGGGAACTTTCGTCACTCATGGCGATTCAATTGGCGAAATATTTCGTGTCGAAAGGTGCGGTTTCGCCAAAACGGCTGAATCCATATGGATCCGGCAGTTTCAGGCCGACTTCCTCCAATGATACCCGGCAATCGAGGTCGCAAAACAGAAGGGTGGAAATTATTTTGAATTATAAAGCGCCGAATTACATTAAAAGGGTTTTTAGAAAAAAACCATCCGGTTTCTTCACCTACAAGAAGTTTGACTTTAAAATATTTTAACTAGTTTCCATCCATAAATGAGGATTTTTGATCAAGATCAAGGCATGTAAAGAAAATAACCATCCCAGTATGATCTGCCGGACCTACGGGACAGGCAGGCATCTGGTTAATATCCCGAGGATTTATTCGCCACCGAACTTTGGCGAATTAATTTTATGAACATAACGCAGAGAGTGGGCCCCGGTTAAATATTAAATACGGATTTAACCGTGCAAGCAAAAAGAACATTTATGGATGGCACTAACTAATCGGAAAGAAGGAAAAAGACGTGAGCGACGATGATTTTGATCCCAATGCCTGGATGGTGACATTTGCAGACCTGGTTATGCTGCTTCTCACTTTTTTTGTATTGTTGCTCACAATGTCTTCAATGGATACAAAGAAGCTAAGGAACCTAATGACTCATTTTAACGAATCAACCGGAGTGCTTGAATTTGCGTCATCCGGGAAGGTTTCTGATTTTTCATCTTTTATATTACAATATAATAATAGCGATAGCATGTTGGTGATTGATCAAAAACATTTCATCGCTAAAATAAAAATAACCCCGGAAATTAAGGAGATGTTGAAAGATGTTGATAAAAAAATAACTCTTTCAGATGATGAGAGAGGCGTTGTTCTTTCTTTTAATGAAAACATCCTTTTTGATCCTGGCAAAGCCACAGTAAAAAAAGAAATATATCCTATTCTTGATTCGGTTGCCGATGCTATATATGAATGTCCCAATGATATTCTAATTATGGGACATACCGATAATACTCCAATAAAAAATAAGTTATACAAATCAAACTGGGAACTGTCCGCATACAGGGGTCTTTCAGTTTTAGACTATTTTTTAAAGGAAAAAGAGCTGTCACCGTCGCGATTTTATGTTGGCGGTTGCGGTTCTTCCAGACCCTTATGTCCAAACGATACTCCGAAGAACCGATCATTGAACAGGAGAGTAGAGATAGTATTTAAGCATATAGAGGAGGGTTAAATGGCTGAGGATAAAGATGAAGTCAAAGAAAAAGAAGAAGAAAAGCCGAAGAAACCGAAACTAAAGCTTATCATTATAGGGGTCATCGTACTACTTTTGGGAGCCGGGGGATTTTTTGGCTATAGCAAGTATAAAAAAGCCAATGAAAAAGATACTGAAAAAGAAGAGCAGGTGAGT
>CAZDAB010000514.1:0-2807 GCA_964502855.1 uncultured Desulfobacteraceae bacterium
CACCTATGTTGAAAAGGATTCGCCGTTGAAACTGCAGGCTCCGTCGGATGCGGGGAGCTATGAGGTGCGTTATATTCTGGGACAGGGGGATAAGTTGCTTGCCAAGACCGCCATAGAGATCAAATCTGTCTCGGCTTCCGTGCAGGCCCCAGCTACGGCTGACATGGCCAGTGAAATAGAGGTGACCTGGCAGGGTCCTGGCAACAAGGGGGACTATATCTCGATAGCCAAGCCCGATGACGGCCCGGGTGATTACGTTAATTACACCTATATTGAAAAGGGTTCGCCGTTGAAACTGCAGGCTCCGTCTGATGCAGGAGTCTATGAGGTGCGTTATATCTTGGGGCAGGGGAATAAATTGCTTGCCAAAAGCTCCATCGAGATCAAAGAGGTAAGAGCTAAAGTCTCTCCACCGGCAACGGTTGCCGTAAATGCCCAATGTACAGTCTTCTGGGAGGGGCCGGGATATAAATCCGACTATATCTCCATTGCCAGACCGGACCAGGAGCCAGGTGGATATGTCGTCTATGCCTATGTCAGGACGGGTAATCCGGTGAAACTAAAAGCCCCCAAGGAGCCCGGGACTTATGAAGTACGCTACCTCCTCGGCAATGGCAACAAGGTGCTGAATAAGGCAACGATCACCGTCAAGTAGGCTTTGCATTTGAAGGGTTTGCAGGAAGACAGGAGACAGCAGACAGGAGACAGAATGGCGTTGAGGTCACTTCGCTCCCACCGATCCAAAGATAGATTGAGCCGAAGGCGATTTATTATTCTGACTCCTTACTCCTGACTCCTCTGTACCCGTGATTTTGGGGCCATTGGAATATTGGTTGACAACTGATTGAACATACAAATGGGGTTCGTGCCACAGCAACATATTGAGATAATATATAAAACGTTCAAATCTTGAATTCACAGACCTTAAATGGCACTTTTTCGGGTCAAAAACACACTTTTAAGAGAACAACACGGGCAGATGGCAAGAGCAAAACGACATTTTCTTCCAGATCACGTTTGGCAATAAAATCGACTCTCGATTTCATAAAAAGTCTCAAAGCATCGCTGTTGGTAGTAAAAGTTTTGTAGAAAACATAAAATTGATACTCGGTATTCGGGCAAAAGGACGAAAGATTGGGGAATCGGGATGATTATATCATCTTCGTGAAGCACAGGATGCTTACAATAGCAATTTTACCCCCGAAAATAGTGAACTAAGAGCAAAAAACACCTATTTTTGGAACGTTAATTCATAAATTTCAATAAGTTCGCGTGGCCCGACCCCAATTGTGATATCTAAGATGAAACAAAAATATATACGAGAGGCAAAACCCTATTGGGACAGCGGAGACCCGCTGAAAGCTGGCGCTATCCTTTATGAGCATATCCGACGGGTTCACCGTCCACTTTGGGCGTTAGAAGTCTTGAAACTGTGCAAGAATTTGACAAATCCAATCGATGAGATTGAAGAGGTATGCAGAATTATAAGAACTCCAACTATATGGGTGGAGGCACACGAAGCGTTTTCCTCAGTCCGCGAACTGACGCTCAAGGCGGAGAATAGCAGCAGTGATCCAATTTATACGGGAATCCTCTATCTTGCAGAAAACGTTGCCAAGGTCACTTACAATGCTTCAGGCGAGCCAGCCCCATTTGATCACAATTGCGGGTATTGGATTGTAAGTAACCTAAGACATATTGTGGATCACCTTGGCGACAAAGACTTTGAGAACAAAGCTTGGTACGTTGTCAGCTGTGGGAAGTATTCAAAATAGGAGCCGAACAAAGCGGTTGAAGAAGGATTGGCAAATCCGCTGCGCTCCTTTGCCAACCTCTTAGCCGCAACGTTATATTTCATAATTTTTCTAATTGAGAGGAGAGGTTCATGTCTGAATTCAATGATGTCACGATAATTAAAAAAGCAAATATTTACTTTGATGGAAAGGTTACCAGTCGCTCAGTTGTTTTTCCGGATGGTTCCCGAAAGACCCTCGGAATAATGCTGCCCGGGCAATATGAATTCAATACGGATGATAAAGAAATCATAGAAATTATTTCTGGAGATCTTGAAGTTTCATTGCCGGAAGAACAAGGATGGAAAACAATTAAAGATGGAGAAGCTTTCGAAGTTCCTGCTCAATCCAAATTCGGACTAAGGGTCAAAAGAATAACAGATTACTGCTGTTCCTTTGTTGGTTGAATCACACCAAAACATAACAATGCAAATGCTCTCTGACCCCCAAAGCCGTGGAGATTTTACATTTTTTATTATTTGGAGCTCAATTGCCTTTTACCTCTGTTTTGTCGGCTTTGGGGTGAGGTGATTTGCTGTGTTAGCGGTAAAATGCCTGCTTCCGATAAAGTAGTTGTTTAAGAACAAAGGATGATTAAATGCACATAATACATATCACGTTGGAATACTTACGTGAACGGCAGCCGCCAGTGGTTCGGTTTCTTCATATTACAATTTTATGTTTGGTTTTAAGCCAGATAATTGTCAGCAACTTCATGGGATTTACTGATAATGGTGAAGTAAGTAAGAAAACCGTCGAATATTATGGAACATGGATACACATAGGCACCGGATTATCTCTATTGCCGATCGCTTTCGTTTTTATTTATATCGAATTAAAACGTCATGGGATTAAATATTTTTTTCCTTACTTCTATGGCAATTTTTCCCAACTAAAAAAAGATCTTCAGCAGTTAAAACAATTCGAATTACCAGAACCAAGCGCTTATGGTATCGCGGCGATAGTTCAAGGTCTGGGTTTGGGCGCATTGACTTTGGTTATTTTGTCAGGGTT
>CAZDAB010000515.1:0-2806 GCA_964502855.1 uncultured Desulfobacteraceae bacterium
TCTTTTGTTTAAAATCAGATAACATTTCCAACTAAAGACTTAAAAGAATCAACTTTGCCGGAGTAATGAGTCGTTCAGATGGTATAGCCTCTGAACTCTGACCTGACCCTGAGGACCAGGTTTTCTACGTTAGAATAAAAAAAACATCTGATGTTATGCTCCCCAATTTTTTATGCTTTGAATAACCGTCTTCCACCTCCTTTCCATAATTTGTCTTAACTGTTTCTTTTTACTTTATTATTTAAAAAGGGGGCGATCCAACATCTTTTCGTATAATTCGATATATTGAGATGCCATGATCGAATGGTTGAAGCTGGCCGCACTCTGGATCATTACTCGCTCAATCTGCTGGCTCTTTAATTCTTGAGAAAGATTATAAAAACGCATGGCCTCTTTTATGGCCCAAAACAGGCCGTTCGTGTCATAGTCTTTAAAAAGAAATCCATTGCCCGTATTACTATCAACATCCATATGTATGACCGTGTCGTGCAATCCTCCAGTATTGTAGGCCACTGGAAGCGCTCCATATAGAGGGCCTATCATTTGCGGAAGACCACAAGGTTCAAAACGTGATGGCATCAGCACAAAATCACAAGCCCCATAGGCCAGTCGTGACAAGCGTTCTTCAAAGTCACATACTGCCACACGGTTGTTGATCTGGTGAGACGCTACGATATCGGTAAAGTGCTTTTTGAACTCTCCATTGGCCACAAAGACAATTTCCAGGTTTTGATCCCGATAACTGCAAACAACATCGTAAAGGATCTCGGCCAGTAGGCGGCACCCCTTCCGGATCGTATCAAGACGGGAGGGCCAAAAGAAAATCGGAGCCCTGGAATCCATAATCAGTCCCAGTTTTTCCTGAAGAAACAGTTTGTTGTATTGTTTGGCTGGATAATGTTCTTTTGCGCTGAATTTGCGAAACAGAGCTTTATCAATAACTGGGTTAAAAGAGGGGTCCGGTGCATTGAGGATTCCGACAGCGCATCCAGCTTCCCGTTTGTTGTAAAGTTCCTGCTGAAGATTATTGTTCATCCAGTTATGTCGACCTTCAATCATCTCCATTAAGAAAGTTGGACTCACGGTGTTGACAAAATGGGCTGCAAAAACGCCACTTGCAAGAAAATCCACCGGATTTGAGTCTCGGGATTTCTCATAGCTTAATGGATAGTGCTCATAAAGAAGGTTCTGCCAAAAACAGGCCGCATCAATTCCGACATCCTCGATATAAGACAGCGGACACTTCTCTGTGTAAATGTTATGGATGGTAAACAGACAAGGGATGCCCAATTGCCTGGCCATGGCTGGAATTAGACCGGTCATCCAATCGTTGCAATGGATAAGATCCGGTTGAACCCGGGGAACAATGTTGTTTATGATCTCCCGCTGAAAGTTCAGCGAGATCTTTGTGTTTTCTAATCCATCACCGTATGATACATTGTCTAAATAGAAAAAACTTCTGTCTTTGGCAAGATGGATTCCGTCCTTGGGCAGTCCGCTTCTGATGGCGTCAAACTGCCTTCTGATAATGGGAGGTAATTTCTGACGAAAAATCGTACGGTAATCCGGAATCGATACGTGAACGTCTGCGTCTTGTTCGAAAAGGGTTCGGATAAGGGTTGCTGAAACATCAGCAACCCCTCCTGCCTTGACGCTAAGATAGTTGGACAAATTACCCATGCCCTGGGGCAGATAGGTAACTTCCGGGGTAACAATCAGAATGCGTGGGTTAGTTGAAGGACCGGCCATGATCTGCTGCTCCTCTGTATTTACACCTTGAACGGTTTCAATTGAAGCGGTATAGCCCTTGGCCCGTTTCTGTCTGCGAAATATAAACTATATCATGGAAGAGAGGCATAAGGGCCTTAATGACTTGGCCTTTTTACGGTAATGGAATCGCTCAATATGTTATTTATTACTGACTTTATTCGGTTTGTCCATAGAGGGAAAGCTTCATTTTTTCTGAGGAAATCTCCTAGGTGAAGATTCCCCCCATACGATGGATAGGATATCCAACTTGTGGGGCATTAATGACGGGTTATTTTATCCGGAGATCCATGTCGATGAGACCGAGCTTTGCAGCATATCGAGTCAGTTCAATGGTGCTGTGTATTTCGAGTTTTCGCATAATATTGTGGCGGTGGTTTTCAACCACTTCTACCTGGAAGTGCCATCTATGATTCTCTTAAGGCCTTCCCTTTGTCATATTATCTTGCATCAATCCTGTGGTTGGACTATAATTCGAATCCGACGCCAAAATTGCTGATGACAATCATTTATGGATGGGCACCAGTTACAAAGTTAATCACATTGGATTTAGTTTTAGAAGCCCGGAAAAAAACAACGGACATTGATTTAAGGGGAGGGAAACGTTATGGCTGAAAAACAAATTGTCTGCTGTACCGATTTTTCTGAAAACGCCGAAGCCGCCTTTATAACAGCGCTTGAGATGGCGGAAAAGTATCAGGCCAAGCTTTTGGTTATTCACGTATTTCCCCCGGTGGTAAATCCCATGTTAACCGATATGGAATGGATGCCGCCCGAAGAGCCCAAGAAGCATCTTATTCTCAAGCTGGAGGATCGGATGCAGCAAGAATACGGTGACAGGATCGGTGACAAAGTCGATTATCAGCTCATCGTTCTCGACGGTCATGTCTCAAGTGAAATTTTGACGTTCCTCAATGAAAATCCTGTGGATATCGTTGTGATGGGGTCTTACGGGCTTTCAGGCATGGGGCTTGTCTTTTTCGGCAGCGTAGCCAAACGGATATCTTACAAGGCCCCCTGTTCGGTAATGATCGTTCGG
>CAZDAB010000516.1:0-2805 GCA_964502855.1 uncultured Desulfobacteraceae bacterium
ATACCTATATTACCCCAGAAAGATCATCCGTAAAGACCTTGCCCCCCTGGTGGTCGGCGCTCGTCAATTTGATCAAAGCAAGCCACCGAAATTTTTACGCCCCCATGAAATGCAACGACTCTTTGACAGCTTTGATCTTTCTTCATTTAAAAATCTGCGAAATTATGCGCTGGTACATCTCTCGTATGGTTTGGGTTTGCGCCCCGATGAAATCAGCCGCATCACTTTAGACGATATCTCATTTGCACAATCGGAGTTGACCATAAAAACTCGCAAAAACAACCGCCCAGTTAAGCTTCCCATTCCTGAAAGCGCCATTAAAGCCATTGCTGCCTACATCATCGGCGCAAGGCCTAAAAGCAGCCACCGGGGACTTTTTTTAAATCTGGTTGCACCTCACCGCCCCGCTTCCGCTACTTCGGTCGGCCAGCATATCACCGAGTGCATCAGAAAAGCAGGACTGCCCGGCACAGCTTACTGGCTCAGACATACCTATGCTCAGAACCTGCTGGAGGCAGGCGCTTCCATTTATGAAATTAAAGAGATGATGGGTCATACTACCATCAACTCGGCTGAAAAATATCTTCATGTTCATATTAAACTCATGCGAAAGGTAATATTCGATGAAGAACTTTGAAAGCTTTCTGGCTCCCCAACTCAACGAATTTATCGCATATCGGCAAAACCTTGGTTATTCTGTAAAACCGGTGCGGTCATATCTTTTACGTTTTGATCGCTATGTAAAGGACCAAGAAATCAAGCCGGGTCTATTGTCACCCTCCTTTTTTCTCGAACTCAGAAGCCACCTTAAAATGGAGCCGATGACAGTAAATCGTCTTCTTAGCTCTGTTCGCGTCTTTTTTAATTTTATGGTACGAATGGATTACTATACGGTAAATCCGCTAAAAGACATACCGCCCATGCCGGAGCATTCATTTGCCCCCTTTATCTTCTCACCGGAACAAACCGAACAATTAATTGGAGCGGTCTGCAACAGAATCCGTAAAGAACCAAGATATTACTTGAAAGACTTGTCTGAATATATGGCTATTGCCCTTATAGCTCGATGCGGGCTCAGAATCAAAGAGCCTCTGCGACTGCATCTCCATCATTATCGGTACCGTGAAAGAACCATTTACATTGAAAAAACAAAATTCAACAAAGACCGTCTCATCCCAGTTCAAAATTCTGTGGCTTTGGAACTTGACAACTACCTGTCTGTTCGCGATGCCTTGATGAGTGAAGATCAAAATCCATATTTATTCGTCAGAAACAAACAAAAAGGATTAAGTGACCCCAGACTGCGTTTTATCTTTCACCGGGCAGTCCATGATATCGGCATTGATCGCCCCAGGCAGGTCATCGGTCATATGATCTTTGCTTCACCAACTCCTCATAGCCTGCGTCACAGCTTTGCTGTAAATACTTTAAAACGAGTAAAAGAACGCGGCAATTGCCCTAAACAAGCACTTCCCGTTTTAGCGACCTATATGGGCCATCGGATCTTTCAATATACAGCTAAATATCTGAAGTTCATCGATGCCGATCAGCGTCAAGGACTCTTTGATTTTGCTATCTCACAAAAAGTGGATATATGAAACTTGAAACGTGCATCTACCGGTTCTTCGAACAATACCTGCCACGCATAAAGGGCAGCAGTGATCAAACCATCAAAGCGTATCGGGATGTTTTTTCCTTGTTCCTGCCCTTTGCGGCAAGAAAGCTTTCCATACAAATAGCTTCTCTCAGGGTCGAGCATCTTACCCCGGAGATGATTTTTTCTTTTCTCGACCACCTTGAATCGGATCGCAGCAATGTTATCCGAACCCGAAACCATCGGCTGGCTACCATAAAATCCCTGGCCAAGATGATCCGGTTAATGTATCCGGAAAAGCAGAAGGAAGCTCAACGGATACTGGACATTCCGCAGAAACGTGCACAAAGGCAGCTTATCGGCTTTCTTTATCCGGATGAAACCCTGAAAGTCTTTCATTGCGTCGACCTCATCAAAAAGAATGGCTTTCGTGACTACACCATCCTTCATCTGCTTGAGGACTCCGGCGCCAGGGCCAGTGAAATCGCAACGCTTAACCTTGACTATTTCGATCCCCAAAATAGTTCCTTGATCATCATGGGTAAAGGTAATCGCTATCGACAAATAGAACTGGAACAAAGAACCGTTCAGCTCATCAGACGCTATATTGCCAAACACCGAGTTAAACCCAAACCGCTTTATCAGCATCGCATGTTTATCAATCAACGAGGGGAAGAGATGAGCCGGCACGGTATTTACCGCATCTGTAAAAAATATTTGCAGAAAGCCTTGAGTCCGAAACGCTTAAAAAACATCAATCCGGTTCATAGCTTTCGTCACAGTTGTGCAGTCAATATGCTTCTGTCTGGAAAGAGTCTTACAGATATAAAAAACCGCCTGGGTCATGATAGTATTCAATCCACTACAGTCTATACCCACATGGATTTGACTCGCAAGCAGGCGGTACAAAATAAATTTATCCAATACATGAAATCCAATCTCTCTGAGGATCCGAAAATCAGCGAATGGATTGATTGGGAAAATAAAAAGGACATTATGGAGTGGCTCGATAGCCTTTAATGGGAAGGAAAAGCCATAGATCCGGTTAAAAAGGGTATATAAACCGGCAAATTGTTATGTTGCCAATTTTCTTTCAAAATTGTCAGTTTATTTATAACTTGTTGTTTTTATATGAAATTTGACTTTCCGTGTGTCAGGTAAAATACTATAACAATGTTAAGTGGTTAGGTATACTCACAACATAAATTCTC
>CAZDAB010000517.1:0-2793 GCA_964502855.1 uncultured Desulfobacteraceae bacterium
TTGCAAACATCCGTAAGACAAATTTATGATGACATGAATATGGCAAAATCCCGAGCGGTAAGAACCAACAGCGTTGCAGTTGCAATATTTGACATTAACACCGACACGTATACCATATTTTTAGATACATCACCGGAGAACTGGGCTTATGACGGAGTCGAAACCGTCATCAGTACGGGTAATCTGCAAAATGGCGTAGATATTATTGAGACGACATTCACCTCCAATACCTACGGCTTTAATAATAGAGGCATGACCCAAACCCCGGCAATCCCGGGCGATGTCCATTTGACAAATCATAGCGGACTGTTTTTAGGTGTGCGAGTAAATGCCGCCGGCGGTCTGTCAATTATAAGCAG
The DNA here is from genome assembly GCA_964502855.1 of uncultured Desulfobacteraceae bacterium. Taxonomy (GTDB): domain Bacteria; phylum Desulfobacterota; class Desulfobacteria; order Desulfobacterales; family UBA11574; genus S5133MH16. The sequence goes on from CAZDAB010000517.1 coordinate 360, forward strand.
CACGGATGGAGGCACAACCTGGAGTTAATTTAACGATAATAATCCTATATCCCGGATTTCTCACAGGACAGGGCGTATTCACGATCCGTTTCCCATCCAGGCTGTCTGAAATTTCAAGAAGTTTTCTTTTCAATCAAAGTATGATGCAAGTTATTCCGGGTTGACGCAGATATTTTACCCAAAAAGTCGAGAGGCCTTTGAAATAAAATTTATGTCAAAGGCCTCTTTATTTTGAATTGCAGGGTAATATTCCTGCTCATGGGGCTTTTTCGACTTGAGCAGCGCAAACTTTAAACTCCGGGATTTTGGCAATGGGGTCAAAAGCCGGATTGGTGAGTATATTGGCCGGGCTTTCTGCAAAATGAAACGGCACGAAAAGCACGCCGGGTTTTACCATACTGGTTACCCTGGCCGGGGTCTTCATTTCACCTCTTCGCGTGGAAAGTAAAACCATATCACCGTCTTGAACCGCTAATTTATTGGCATCTTCAGGATTAAGTTCAACATATCCGGTTTTCTGTTCGGCATGAAGATGCGCAGATGCTCTCGTCATGGTGCCGGTATGAAAATGTGCGAAATTTCGACCGGTGGATAGAAAATATGGGTATTCATCGTCGGGCATCTCGTCCGGGTCGAGATACTCGATGGCATGAAACATGCCCTTCCCTCTGGCAAATTGCTCTTTATGCAAAAATGGGGTCCCGGGATGTTCGGAATTCGGACAGGGCCATTGCAACCCGTCAAGGCCCAGTCTCTCATAGGTCATACCTGCATAGCTCGGGGCCAGCTTTGTCATTTCATTAAAAATTTCTTCCGGGTTTTCATAGCTCATCTCGTAGCCCATGGCCGTGGAAAGCCTGGAGATAATTTGCCAGTCATCCAGCGCATCCCCTACTGAATCAATTGCTTTATTCACCTTCACGCAGCGACGTTCGGAATTTGTAAATGTTCCGTCCTTTTCAGCCACGGAGGCACCTGCAAAAACCACATCCGCTGTCTGTGCGGTCTCGGAAAGGAAAATGTCCTGGCAAATTAGAATCTCAAGTTTTTCCAGAGCCTTCTTAAGATGATTCTGATCAGGATCACTCATCATGGGATTTTCGCCAATCACATACAGGGCCTTTAATTTTCCATCCAGCATGGCCGGAATCATATCGGTTATGGTGTAACCAATCTGATCAGACAGCTTTTTCCCCCAGGCCTTAGAAAATTTTTCATTATTGGCCTCAACGGTTACCGGCTGATAGGCCGGAAAAACGTTGGGCAGACCTCCCATGTCACAGGCGCCCTGGACATTGTTCTGTCCTCTAAGAGGATTTACACCTCCGCTTCTCACACCCACATTGCCGCAAAGCATGGCAATATTACAAGTGGATTTGACGTTATCCACACCGGTGGTGTGCTGGGTGATTCCCATGGCATAAAGGAGTGCAGCGGGAGAATTTGTGGCATAAAGTTCCGCCATTCTTTCCAAATCCCCTTGAGCTATACCGGATATGGCTTCAACTTTATCCGGAGTATAAGCTTCAACAACCGCTTTGAATTCATCAAACCCTTCAGTCCTTTCATCGATGTAGCTTTTTGCATGCCAGTCATTTTTGATAATGACATGCATCATACCGTTAAGCAGGGCCACATCACTTCCAAGGCGGTGGCGCACATGAATATCTGCAAAACGGGCCAGCTGAATATTTCTGGGGTCAGCCACGATGAGCTTGGCACCCTTTTCTTTGGCCCGGAAAACGCGACGGGCGATAAGAGGATGGTTCTCCGTTGTATTCGTACCGATAACGAAAATACAGGCAGCATCCTCGATTTCCGCAATGGAATTAGTCATGGCTCCACTCCCAAACGCAGCGGCAAGACCTACCACTGTTGAGGAATGTCAGAGCCGTGCACAGTGGTCCACATTGTTGGTTCCGATTGCCGCTCTTGCAAATTTCTGTGCCAGATAATTCTCTTCATTGGTAACTTTAGCAGAAGCAAGCACGCCGACACTGTCCGGGCCATGTTTTTGGATAATGGCTTTAAGCTTGTCCGCGGTGGTCTGGATGGCCTCATCCCATGTGGTTTCCTGCAAATTTCCATTTTTCTTTAACATCGGGGACTTCAGGCGCCTATCGCTAACCACATGCTCATGGAGATTCCAGCCCTTAATGCACAGTTTTCCTTCATTCACCAGATGTGTTTTCATCGGCAGGGTACCCACGAGCTTTCCGTCAAAAACCTGAAAAAGCACACCGCAACCACATCCGCAATATGAACATATTGAAGGGATAATCTTGTAATCCATACCTATTGCTCCTCATATTATTGAAGATTTTTGATTGAATATTAAATAGTTAAGGAATTCTTCCAATTTTAAAATACGGTAATTAAATAAGTTGAGCAACCTAACCGATTGATTATTGACGATTGTCTTTAATATGGCTGC
>CAZDAB010000518.1:0-2788 GCA_964502855.1 uncultured Desulfobacteraceae bacterium
TTGATTTTCCACTCATGGCCAAACTCTCTCTGGGGAGAAAATACTGGCCCGGCCTCACCAAAGAAGAGACACAGAGATTCATCGAGCTTTTTACCAAACGCTTGAAGGAGTCGTATCTCGACAAGCTCGCGCTTTATACCGATGAAAAGGTGGTTTTTAAAACCCCTGTTCAGGAAAAAAGAAGAATTAAGATTCAGACCGAACTGATATCAAAAAATAACACCATATCCATGCTCTACAAATTTCATGAATCAAAGCACGGCTGGTTGATTTATGATATAGAGATCCAGGGTGTCAGCATTATTTCAACTTACCGGTCTCAGTTTGACCAGGTCCTCAGCAAAGGCACTATTGATGAGCTTTTAATCAAATTGGAAAAACCGGAAAAACCGGATACTAAATAATCCGCCTTCGCTGAAATACTTCTGAGTTAGCGATCAATATGACAAAACTTCACTCTCTGACCATAGGTTTTTTCGATAACGTCATATTAAAGCGGCCCGGACTCGTCATTATCTTCATTTTAGCAGTGGTCTGTTTTCTGGGTTACAAGGCAAAGGACTTCAGACTTGACGCATCGGCAGAAACTCTGGTTCTCGAAAACGACGAAGATCTGCGTTATTCTCGCCTTATCGATTCGCGATATGGTCTGCAAGAGTATCTGGTGATGACCTATGCTCCTGAAGACGATCTGTTTTCGGACAAGGTACTGTCAAACCTGGCCCGGTTACGTGATGAATTACAGAAAATAGCGAGGGTGTCTTCAGTGGTTTCAATACTTGACGTTCCTCTGCTGGAAAGCCCGCCGGTACCGATTAAAGAACTGGCCAGCAATATCCAAACGCTGGAATCCCAAACGGTCGACAAAAAACTGGCAAAAATCGAGTTTAAAAGCAGTCCGCTTTATCAAAATCTTCTGGTCAGTCCGGACCTTAAAACCACCGCACTTCTTATATATTTACCTATTGATGAAATTTACCGGGATCTCCTTGCCCGTCGCAATGGTTTTCAGGAAAAAAAAGCCGCCGGCTCCCTTACTGCTGCGGAAGGTGCTGAATTCAGGAACGTCACCGAACAATTCAGAAATCATCGGGACAAGATGAGAAAGGCCCGGCATCAGGATATTGCTGAAATCCGTTTGATTATGGACAAGTATCGTGAAGACGCCCAACTCTTTCTCGGGGGCGTCACTATGATCGCGGACGATTTGATCAGCTTTATCAAAAACGATCTGAAAGTATTCGGCCTTGGGGTACTGTTTTTTCTAATTCTCACATTAGGTATTATTTTTAGAAAAATACGCTGGATCTTTTTGCCGATACTCTGCTGCGCTTTTTCCGCGATTGCCATGATGGGATTTCTGGGATTGTTTAACTGGGAGGTTACGGTCATATCGTCTAATTTTATATCCTTACAGCTTATTATCACTATGGCCATAACCATCCACCTGATTGTGCGATATCGCGAACTCAGTTTAAAAAACCCTGAGGCCGGGCAACGGCAACTTATTCTTGATACGGTTCGTTTGATGATGAAGCCATGCCTATATGCCGCGCTGACAACAATCGCGGGGTTCGGTTCGCTTCTGCTTTGCAATATCCTGCCGGTTATAACATTTGGATGGATGATGAGTGCTGGGATTAGTGTGTCCCTGGTAATGACTTTCCTCCTGTTTCCATCCGTATTGATGCTGATGAGAAAAGAATCCTCAAGTCCCAGGAAAAAACAGCGCTTTTCTCTGACACCGTTTTTAGCCAGGTTCACCCAGGCACACGGTGCATTTATACTTATAATAAGCGGTATTGCCTTTATACTGAGCGTAATTGGAATATCACGGCTGACGGTTGAAAACAGTTTTATCGATTATTTTAAACATACAACCGAGATCTATCAGGGAATGAAAGTTATTGACCGGAATCTGGGCGGCACCACGCCACTGGATGTGATTGTTGATTTTGAAAAGGTTGAAGCATCAGTACCTGCCGCAACATCTGAAACATCAAAAAAAGATGGCGATCAATTTGACGAGTTTGATGAATTTGATAAAGCGGAAAGCAAAAATAAATATTGGTTTACTTCCGCCAAAATGGCCCGGGTTGTCACCGTACATAATTATCTTGAAAGCCTGCCTGAAACCGGTAAGGTTCTGTCTCTGGGAACCATGATGAAGGTGGCTGAAAAATTAAACGACGGCAAGCCTCTGGACAATTTTCAACTGGCCTTGCTATACAGTGAGCTGCCGGAAAAATTCAGAAAAATCGTGCTGACACCTTACGTATCTGTTGAAAATAATGAGGTTCGTTTATCAGTTCGTGTCAGAGATTCTGAAAAATCATTAAGGCGGAACGAGTTGCTTAAAAAGATCCGGCATGATCTGGTAAATAAGCTGGGGTTAAAAAAAGAACATGTTCATTTAACCGGAATGCTGGTTTTATACAACAATATGCTGCAGAGTCTCTTTAAATCTCAGATCCTAACGCTGGGTGTTGTCATACTGGCGCTGATGGGAATGTTCATGATCCTTTTCAGGTCGTTGAAAATCGCCTTGATCGCCATTTTCCCCAATCTGCTTTCCATTGGCGTCGTCCTTGGCGCCATGGGCTGGTTCAATCTCCCTTTAGATATGATGACCATTACCATAGCCTCAATTAGCGTTGGAATTGCTGTAGATGACACGATTCATTATATTCATAGATTTACAGCCGAGTTTCAAATCGACCGGAATTATATTAAGACCATGCATCGGTGTCATGGAAGCATCGGCCATGCAATGTTTTATACGTCGGTG
>CAZDAB010000519.1:0-2787 GCA_964502855.1 uncultured Desulfobacteraceae bacterium
GCCATAAATTTAATCTATATCAGTATCTTAGGGATTATCGTTCAAACACTAGCTACATAACTCCATAATAAAGATGTTATATAGAAGGCTGTTATGTAACAATGATACCCATTCCCCAAAATATAAACACCCTCTATAGCGCTCTGCTGATTCAAAAAGCGGTTCCGGATAAATACCATCCTTATTATCGAAAGTGGCTGCGGTATTATCTGGATTTTTGCCAAAAATCTCTTTAGGGACATTCGTATTAAACGTGCACGACCGATTAATACAATATTTTAAAAATTGAATTTTTCACTGTGTAGCTGTATCAGATCAGCGGTGTAGGACAGCCCCGGTCAGGTCGAGAAAAGAATCAATATTAATTGGGAAATAAAATGTTCTTTTAAATTCAAAAAGATGCATACGCTATTAAGCCTGAAAAATCAAGGCCAAATTTTACCTGTAAAATGCCCGTAAAAATTAGGTGTTTTCTGCGAATGAAAATGGGGGGATGGCCATTCAGTGCGGCGTCTTATTATCCAATCTCCATTTCGTAGTGTATCATGTTTTGTTTTGGGTCACGATCCAGGGGTGCTCTCTTTACCTCGATAAATCCGCAGGCCGTGTACATCCTTTGTGCAGGAACAAAGAACGGATCATCGTTCGTGGACACTCTTGCCTGCCGTATTCCCATTTGTTCAAATTGCCGTAGGATTTCAGCAACCTGCTGTTTTCCAAACCCTCGATTCCGGTATTCAGGCAGAATACAGTTATGACCGATCACACCGTATGCCGGCCTTGGTCTGGGGTCGAAAGAGAAGAACCCCACAACATCTTTCCCGCACCAAGTCAGGAAGGTGCAAGCGCCGATCATGCCGGGATTTTCGAACACGTTTCGGTCGAATTCCTCCCAATTCTCCTTCTCGGGTTCCCAAAAATCCGGTTGGACTCGGATAAGCTCGGCATAGCTCTGATGAAGCAACCCGGAAATGATTCCCGGATCACGTTCGAATGGAGATGTGTATTTTAATTCCACCTAAACTAAGCGTTTCAAATTTTAAAAGGTAATAAAATACCTTTTATTTTTAATGGATTATCTTAATTTATATTTTTAAATTTTGAAACCCTTTGGGATTGCCGATCTTACCGCATCTACTGCGTCAGATGCCGTACCGCATAGTTGACTATAGCGGAACGACATCTTCCTTGTATCTGCGGCAACCTCGACAATCGCTCAATTTAGGTTCCATTTTTCTACCGGATAACAATAATGGGTGTAAAATGTACCGATACGAATAAATACTATATCCATCTGAAATTCAATGAGAAAATTATGAATGATCCATAATTACAATTATTGGACAGTGTCAGGCTGCGCATTCGCATAAAAGGTTATTCAATTCGAACGAAAAAATCCTATTTGTCATGGATCAAAAGATTTATCTTATTTCACGACAAGAGACATCCGAATGAGATGGGGAAGGTTGAAATCGAAACAATACCCTTACAGAAAAATTAAACCGACACCGGGCTTCGAGACCTTTGCAAAATGCCCCCTTTTTCCCAATTCATGTGTCAGGATCGTCTCTATCTTTAAAGGTTTCACTCACTTTCTGTCCAGCCAGTAGCCTGGGCGACGTCGAAGATCGGCAACTGCGATTATGCGCACAGAGTTATGCTTGACTTGATAAATGACGCCAAAAGGGAACCGGTTGACAAGGCAGCGACGAGTATTCTTGGACACTGGCGACCATGCATCAGGATATTTGATAATGCGGCCAATTGTCGCGTAAACTTCTTGGGCAAACTCTATGCCGAGGCCATGCCGGCAATCTTCATAGTACTCAACAGCCCTGTCAAACTCCGTTTCCGCATGTTCGTGGAAATAGAATCTCATTTCCCATGCTTTGCCCGGATTCTGGCGAAGACTTCCTCACCGGGGACCATCTTAATCTTGCCTTCCTCAATTTGTGACACGCGACGTTCTGCTTCTTCTGCCCAAAGGCGATCGATTTCCTCATCGATTGGAAGGTTGAGGCTTGTCAGAAGCTTATCAACCAAGCTTAGGCGGATGTCTGCCGGAAGGGATAGGGCTTCTTCAATAACTCTGTCATTTGTTGTCGCCATAGTGTTCCTCCTTCACTGGACTATTTAAACATATATCACAAAATAAGGCAATAATGATTCAAAACAGCAGAACAATGATTTGGGTTAAAAAGCGGCTTTATCTTGACTAATGTCATGAACCCGTCTATAAAAGTATTTTTATGAAGGAGGAAGAAACGATGCCGATCTATGAATATCAGTGTAAAAGCTGTTGTCACTGTTTTGAACAACTAGTTTTGTCTCCAGCGGATCCCCCGCCCGAATGTCCGCAGTGCGCCTGCAAGGACGTGATCAAACTGATGTCCGCCGCCTCATTTCGCCCCCAGGGCATTCCCTCCGGTTCCGGCGGTTTCAAGGAACCGGCCTGCAGGCCCTCGGGTTGATCGATCTAGTGTTTTTCCTCGGTTCGAGGAAAAAATCCAATGCGAGCCCGGCCTTGCCCATGGCCCGTGTCAGGGAGCATCGGGTTCCGGACGCACGCCCGCAGTCGACGGTTTCCAGCGCATTGATCCCGGGTTGCAGTCCCCAGACCTGGTGAAGTTAGATAATAAAGAAAAAGCTTGACATTATGATTTAGAACGATTAAATATTTTATTTAATTTAATATGCAGGATATTATGAAAAAGATTTTAGCTATTACAAACCTTATTAGCCTTATTATTCTCCTCGTCGTAGATGTACTCGTCTACTGCGAGGCAA
>CAZDAB010000520.1:0-2786 GCA_964502855.1 uncultured Desulfobacteraceae bacterium
ACAGAATTTAGTAATTCCCGTAGTCAGGAAACTAGCCGCCAATGAAATGGGTGATTTTAATTGCGCCCCGGCTGTTGCGGCGGATACTCCGGATGGAGGCATCCTAGCAGACGCCGACGCCACCAGGTCGGGTTCGAGGGGTATTATAAACACTTGTCTCGAGCCATTCACAAAGCGGATTGCTTCACTTACGAAAAATATTGGAGTAATGGGCGGCCTTTTGACCGCTTTGTATTATCCCTGGCTTTTTATGGTCCTGATGACCGCTTTGATTTTGCTAATAACTTTCTTCTGCCAAAATGTTGGGGAAAAATCAAAAAAGTTAGCGATGAGAAACCCGGCAATAAAATGTATTGAAGAAAAGGGTGATGAATAAAACCTAAAAACTGCACACAAATTTTAAAAGGTTGAAATAAATATAATTATATTAGGTAAAAAACAAAGATTGCGCAAATCGTTTTAAAAGAATCCTCGATAATTTCCTTGACATTTAACCTCCCACAACCATAAAAAACCACACCATTTAGTTCGCCTCGCCCCGCCTGACATTGCAAGCTCGACCGCAGGCAGAGAAAGGCGAGGCGGCCTGGGGCACGAGTGGGCAGGTCACAATTGGAATATTGGTACGCCGCACAAGTAATTCCGCAGATTGACCCTAGAGAAATAGGCGCTGAATTTCACTGGGCAGGCGCAGAGATTGCGGAAAAGGGCTATTTCTGAATAGAAACTAATTGAGACTCGATATGAAAAAATTTTTCTACCCGTCAAGCATTGCTGTTTTTGGTGTAGCAGACAGCCCGGGGAACCTGGCAAGAAATATTGTTTCCAACTGCCGGGAAATGGGATTTAAAGGCGAAATTTTCCCTGTGGGAAGAAGTCATGGCTCAGTTGCCGGACGAAAAATCATCACGGATACGGATGCGTTACCGGCAGGTATTGAACTGGCGGTGATTCTGGTTCCGGCGGCCTATGTCGCCGAAACATTGGATATTTGCGGCCGGAAGGGAATTTCACATGCGATTATTTCCACCGCAGGGTTCCGGGAATATTCCGGAAAAGAGAACCGGTTTGAAAAAGATGTACTTGCCGCAGTCAAGCATCATGGAATTCGATTGATCGGCCCGAACTGTATCGGCGTGATTTGCACGAATTCGGGCCTATGCACTCCCTTTAATCCTCTGCGGCCCAAACGGTTCAAAAAGGGGCGTATCAGTCTGGTAACCCAGAGCGGCGGCTTAACCGTCCAGGCCGCTCATTTATACTCCGAGGAACATGTGGGATTTTCCAAGGTAATCAGCATCGGAAACAAACTGGATCTTAATGAAATTGATTACCTGAAATATCTTATGGATGATGAAGATACCGAACAGATACATTTACACCTGGAAAGTATTGAGGATGGACGCAAATTGATCGATCTGGCCCGGAAAACCGAGAAGCCGATTGTTTTTTTTAAATCCAATGTCAGCGACACATCCGCCAAAATCGCCAAATCTCATACCGCGGCACTTTTGAATGACGACCGAATTGTAACCGGTGCCTTTCGACAGGCGGGTATCATCCGCGTAAGAAGTATCCACGAAATGACCGTCTGCGCTAAAGCACTTCAGCTGCCGCCGCTTTCCGGTGACCGGTTGGCCGTAATATCTTTATCCGGAGGTTTTTCCGTAATTCTCGGAGATGCATGCGATGAATACGGCTTTGAATGCCCTTCCCTGCCGCGTGAACTCCTGGACAAAATAGAGAGTTTTCGCCGGGGCGGTGTGATCCGTATGTCAAACCCCATGGACTTCGGCGATGTGCATAGCATCGAGGGGTTGGCTTTTGCGGTGGAACACTGCCTAAAACTGGATCATATTGATGGAATGGTGCTGGCGTTGTTTTATGATCCGGGAATTGCCAAATTGTTGGGCCAGGGAAGTGACAACACTCAGCAGTTGCTGGATTTTTTAGATAGGACCATGAACGCTTGTAACAAGCCCATAGCGCTGAGCTTTCTCTCTGAGCGCCAGTATATTGAAGCATACAAAAAAATCAGTCCGTTTCCGGTTTTCAATGATCCGGTGGAAAGTGTTCAGGGACTGCGAACAAATCGGAATTACTGGAAGGCAAGATAGGAAATCGTCACTCATGACATCTCCAAAAAAAATTTTAGAAACCGCAACGAGCCAAAAAAGGACCGTGCTTTCAGAATACGAGTCCAAACTGATCCTATCCGCATATCAGATCCCGGTTACCAGAGAATTCTTAGTGAATACGGAAAGCGAGTTATTCCGGGCAACAAATGAAATAGGATATCCTTTGGTTTTAAAAGGCTGCTCGGAGGATATTTTCCATAAAACCGAACAGAATCTGGTCCGTGTGGATATCAGAAATGACGATGAAGCCGGAATTGCGTTTAAAGACATTATGGCGGTTTTGAACCGGGGCTTCAGCGCCGTGTTGGTCCAGGAGTTGGTTAAAGGGCAGCGGGAACTGGTGATGGGCATGACTCGGGATCGCCAGTTCGGAGCTTCGGTCATGTTCGGTCTTGGCGGGATATTTACGGAAATCCTTGAGGATGTTGCCTTTCGCCTGGCACCGCTGGACAAAAGAGATGCCCTGGAGATGATGGAAGAAATTCGGGGCCGAAGGATTTTGGAGAATATTCGCGGATTGGGAGCCGCGGATTTGGACCAGCTGGGAGAAATCCTCATTCAGGTGGGACGGATCGGAATAGAGCACGACATCATTAAGGAGATCGATATTAATCCGGTAATAATCTCAGAAGGCAAAGGTATTGCCGC
>CAZDAB010000521.1:0-2778 GCA_964502855.1 uncultured Desulfobacteraceae bacterium
TTCATAGATTTTTAAATTGTCAAACTCGACAGCTTAACAAGCGAAATGTAAGTTAGAGTAAAGAGAGTATACTTCAAAACGGCCTTAATTAAACGTATTGGAAATTCTACAATATCCATTATTGCGATAGGGCCTGCCCGCTCGTGCCTTGCAATGGCAGGCGGGGCGAAGCCCCTTAGTTCAGCTTTGGTATTCTTTTCCAAAATAAGAATTCAGATCAGATCAAAGTGTCCAATATAATGTGCCTTACCCACTACAATTTAAAAGAAAAACCCTTTCAATCAGCCCCGGATCCACAATTTGTCTGGCTTGGAAAAAATCACGGGAAAGCCCTTACCGTTTTAGAAAATGGTGTGTTCCATAATAACGACTTCATCTTTATTTCCGGCGATGCAGCTACAGGAAAGACCACACTGATCAATGCGTTTTTAGAACATCTTGGCGACAAGGCTGTTGCAGCTAACATGACGTTCCCGATCCCGGAAGAATTCGACTTTCTAAGCCTGGTGGCAAATGAATTTAATATTAATATAAAGTTTTGTTACAATGTGGATTTTCTAATTCATTTCAGGCGCTTTTTGAACAACTGTCATTCCCAAAATAAAAAGGTATTGCTTATAATTGATGAGGCCCATAGACTTGACCAAGAACTTCTCTCACAGATCCAATTCCTATCAAACATAGAAAAGCATTATACAAAAGGCCTTAAAATAATCTTTGTCGGTCAGGATGAATTTATCAATATTCTCTCTGGTGAAGACAATAAGGATTTAAGGCGGAGAATCACTATTAACCACCGCGTTGAGCCTTTGACAAGGACAGAAGCAGGTGAATATATACTTCATCGTCTAAAGGTTGCCGGACATGAAGGAAATATTTTCGCCCAAGGCGCTATGAGTGAAATTTTCTTTTCTTCCAGGGGATATCCGGGTTTGATAAACAATATTTGCGATCATGCACTACAGACCGGGTGTGTTAACGGTGTAACAACCATAGATGCAAAGATTATAAAAGAATGCGCAGCTCGTCTTGGCCTTCCCACAAAACCCAATGATGATGATTTAGCAGAACCGGAACCTATAGAAAAATTTAATGAAGTTGAAGGGAAAACCGCGCTAAAATCTTCCGGCAGAAAAGTTAAATCTATATTCCTTTTAGCGCCGGCTATAATCGCTTTCAGCTTTTTTTATTATCATGAAAAAATTAGCGAACCCATAGGAACTATCAAGAAAAATATTGGAACCGACCCAAGCGGCCAACCCAAATCAACACCAATGGACATGAAAGAAATTGTAGGCGCAAATGAGAAAATATATTCAAATGTTAACCGGCCAACCCATGGGGAAAGCGCTTTGACTAAAAACAAACTAACCGATCATAAAACAGTACCCGTGCCCCACGTTGAAAAAACCAAATTAAACACCGTTCAAGATGGGATAGAACCCGGCAGATATACTGTATATTTGCATTATTCGAGTGAAAAAAATAAAAAACCGATTGAACGGCTAGCTGTTCTCCTAAAAAAAAGGGGATTCGGGGTAGCCGGGATGGAAAGATTTAATTATAAAAATAGAGATATTCGATACTTCCATAAAGAGGATAAATCGGGTGCACTCCTTTTACAAAAATATTTAACTGATTTTATCACCCTCCATACGAATTTTAAACACACGAATATTAAAATCTTTAATCTGAGTCATAAATATCCGAATGCGAAAAAAGGTGCGCTTGAGCTTTGGGTATCATTTTAGCTGAATAAATAAAAAAACTTACGACTCCGCTTATATGAATCCCCAAATTTTTGCGATTTACAAAAAAAAATTCCAATGATATGTGGTTAAGGCTAACCGTGAAAAAAAGAGAGGCCCTTGGCTCCCTCAGACACCGGGCGTCAAATCTTCACAATTCATATCTTTGGGGTATCGCCATGACATATTTGTCCAAAACATTGCAGGAGTTATTGTCAAAACAAACAAAAAATGCTCCAACCTTAGAAGAATGTATAACGTGCGAACCTTCAGGAGGTATATCGCATCATTGTTGCAGGACTCCCGGCTTTGCAATGCATGAAAACGTCCAGCTTATATATTCAGAATATGTAAACCATTTGTGGGAAGCGGTTCCGTTTGGAAACAAGAACTTAAGTTTTGATCAGTTTATGCAGTTCTATTTCACTCAAGTAATATTTACTTTTATTATGGGTAGAGACAAGGTTTTGCTTAAATTATACTTTCCAAAAATTATCGATTACACAATAATACCCAATGACATAACAGACAAGATGTACATTTTCGGGCCCAGAATAATGGCGGATGCCGATCTGGATCTTCTTGTGAGTTTTCCGGATGATTTTCATAATTTTTATACAAAGAGAAATTACGAAAGACCCACCAATCAAGGATGTGTGTTTTTACACAGGGGGGAAGATTTTCAAATAAAGCATAGCAAAGGGTGTTTGTTGCATGCAGAGGGTTCGACAGAGCGGATGACCACGAAACCCATTGATTGCGTTTCCTTCAATTGTAAGCTGAAAGACAGCGAAAAGGAAAAGGAACAAAAAACAGCAATCTATTTTGGAGAATTACTTTTGCAATTCGGCACGTTTTTATAAAAGACCTTTTTTGCCGGAAAATAGTTTCTCCATCGCCTTGTCATGCTCGGGGGTATGGTGACACAGGGCCTGATAGGCAGCAGAAAGTTCAAGCACTTCCTCCAATCTCCTCCCTTGTGAATGATTGAATAGACGTTTTGCCAGACGAAGAATATTTGAAGGGTGCT
>CAZDAB010000522.1:0-2769 GCA_964502855.1 uncultured Desulfobacteraceae bacterium
CTTTTCAGTTTGTAGGCAGAATCAAGTAACACACCGTAAAGAATACCGCAACCGGCATCTTCTCTTTCCGCGTTCCCTATTTCTGCAAGTTTGATCATTTGGTCTTTAAATTGAAGGGTTTTTTCAATGTTTTTTTCACAGGGCTTCATGGAATTTTTATCTCAATTTTTGGATATTTTTCTATATTATATATCATAATTATATCAAAATTCGTGCCAAGGATGTATTCAGTATAATATTTTTAATAATACCTTAAAAAAATAAGATTTTTAAACCCGGTCTGAGCGATTTTTTGCCAAGACATGTGCCAAGATCTTGATGCATAAGCGTTCGATAAACCGCTCCGAAAAGGCATCGGGGTGGATATATCGAGGGGTTTCCCGGCTCCTTGGAGACCTTGATGCGCATGAGGTCGGTACAGATCCAGTAAAAAACGCCCCATTTAGATATCAGTGGGCGGGTCACTATGATCACTTAATACACCAGAACTTAATGAAACGTTACCAAAAATATCTATAACGGGTTATATTTGTAGAAAATAAAGAAATATACCCTCTGTATCATATTTCATTTTGATACAAATCTGTCTCACAAGACAAATATGAGGACTTTTCTTAGGGCCTCGGAAAGAAATTCGGTGTTATGGTCTAAATTTCAGAAAAAAGTTCCGTACTGATATACCGTTCGCCGGTACTCGGTAATATCACTACGACGCATTTGCCTTTTGATTCTCTTCGTTTTGCAATTTTAAGGGCAGCGGCCATGGCAGCACCCGATGAAATGCCGCAGAGTATTCCCTCTGTTTTTGCCAGCATCCGTGAGGTATCAAATGCCTCATCATTAGATACCGTGACGATTTCATCTATTATTGCTTTATCGAGTACATGAGGAATAAAACCGGCGCCGATGCCCTGAATCTTATGAGGTCCGGCCGTTCCTCCGGACAATACCGGAGAATCTTCCGGTTCAACAGCAATGGCTTTAAAGGACGGTTTCCGTGATTTTATCATCTGGGAGACACCGGTTATGGTACCGCCGGTGCCAACACCGGCAACCAGTATATCCACCCGGCCGTCGGTATCTTTCCATATCTCTTGTGCGGTGGTCTCCCTGTGGATTTTCGGATTGGCCGGATTTCTGAACTGGTCGGGCATAAATGCGTCTTTTCGCGAATCGATAATTTCTTCTGCCCTTGTAATGGCCCCTTTCATACCTTGGGAACCCGGCGTAAGAACAAGTTCCGCGCCAAGGTGTTTAAGCAGTTTTCTTCTTTCCATACTCATGGTGTCCGGCATGGTAAGGCATAGGCCATATCCCTTTACCGCACAGATAAAGGCAAGCGCAATACCCGTATTTCCGCTGGTGGGTTCCACCACGAGCGTATCCGGACCGATCAGTCCTTTAGCCTCTGCGGCATCAATCATTGATGCGGCAATCCGGTCCTTAACACTCCCTAAAGGATTGAAAAATTCAAGCTTGGCAAGTAGCTCAGCACCAAGGCCTTGAGTAATGGTATTCAGCCGTACCAGAGGTGTTGAGCCAATGGTTGTGCCGATGTTGGGAAAAATTTTCATAGCCGTTAATTCCGAAATCCTGCAGTGTATATCCAATATCGAGCTATTTATAGATCAACCTCGGTGTTTCCATGATCACCTTAGTATTCGGAGGAACAGATTCCGTTATCCAGACATTTCCTCCGATTACGGAACGCGCACCGATTACGGTGTCTCCGCCCAAAATCGTAGCGCCTGAATAGATGATAACATCGTCTTCTATTGTGGGATGGCGTTTCTTCCCTCTCAACCGCTCCCCGGCATCTTTAGGAAGTGAAAGGGCACCCAGAGTTACTCCCTGGTAGATACGCACGTTTTTACCGATTACCGTGGTTTCACCGATCACTACGCCCGTTCCATGATCAATCACAAAACTCTCCCCGATTTCAGCCCCCGGATGAATATCTATACCGGTCAAACTGTGGGCATGTTCCGTCATGATGCGAGGAAGAAGCGGCACTTGAAAGTCAAAAAGCTTATGGGCCGCCCGATGTACGGTTATAGCGAACATACCGGGATAGCTAAAAATAATTTCGTCATAGCTGTTTGCAGCAGGATCTCCATCATATATTGCCCGTACATCTGTTGCCAAAGTTTTTCGTATGGATGGAATAGATTCCAGAAAGGCAAGCGCAATCTTTTGCCCCTGCTCTTCACATTCTCTGCACGGCAGATCATATCTAAAGCAGTCGTGCCTCATGTTGTGGGTAATCTGCTCGGAAAGCATATCAAACAGAACTGAAACAGATTGTCCGATGTTGTATTTCAGGTTGACAGGATCGATCTTTTCCCTGGTAAAATACCCCGGGAAAAGAATTTCCCTTAATTTATTTATCATATCAACAACATATCCTTCCGAGGGAATCGGTTCATAGTCCACGTGAGTGAAGCAGTGACTGTCATCACAGTTTTCGATGATATTCTCAGCAATTCCCGGCAGTTTTTCCCTGTATTGGGAAAGGGATTCCGCATCGGTCTTGCATGTGTGTCGACTTTCTTTTATACTGTTATTCATTTTATAAAGCTCCCGTAAAAAAGCGTCCACTCGGCAATTTTTAAATCACCCGGATCATTATTTCCAAAAGGGTGACATATGTCGAAGGTTTTCAATAATTGGCGGAAGTTTTTCTACGATAAAAGCGATCTCTTCTTCAGTATTGTAGATACCCAGGCTGAATCGTATGGAGCCGTGTGCGGCCGTAAACGGGACGCCCAT
>CAZDAB010000523.1:0-2768 GCA_964502855.1 uncultured Desulfobacteraceae bacterium
TTCAGTGTTGATTCTTTCCACTCTAAATGATGTTTCATAATCATCCTTTTAAGAATCTATACTGGCCATATTCGTATAAAATGGTTATATAAGCAACTAAGAAATCATATTACACTTAAATCCTAAAATTTGAAAATGTTTTTATCCGATTAAATCAAGGCGTCGCCGATATTTTAATACCTTCTCCAGATAAACTCGAGTGAAAGTTGAGAACGCCCCCGCGTTAAAGGAAGTGCTGGCTTCTGAGTCTGGTATAATAAGTGTGGTCAAGAAACGCCGCAGACTTTTTATGGTTAACCAAACGCGCCTTCATCTGGATAAAGTTGACGGCTTGGGTGAGTTTTTAGAGATCGAAGGTGTTCTCAGTGAAAATCAGCCAATAGATAAAGGTGAAAAAATTGCCTTTGAAATCATGAAGAAATTAGGAGTCTCGAAATCAGATTTAATCGACGGTTCGTATATTGATCTTATCGAATACAATGGACGTTGACTAAAGTCTTTGTAAATTATTAACCGGTCAATCAATGTTGGTCACAGATGGGACAATCCTTTGTGAATCCTTGAATCTCGAACATAGTCTAACCTTCGACTGCGCCGATACTATCGCAAGCTAGCTTCAAAAATAAAAAGGCACTGGTTTTTACCTGTGCCTAAATTGTGCCCAAATTGTGCCTGTCAAAGTCAAAAGTTTCAATAAAAATCCAAACGGATCCAAAAAGCCAATAGATTCTTACCGTCAAATCAACTATTTAAAAATACACAACTTGCTGAATTAATTGAATAAGGCTTAGGAATCCAATTAAGGGTGCTTTTAAAATGCCTCTTACCCGAAAATTCAAAGAAACAGTAATGCTCCGAGCAAAACGAGATCCGGATATCCGCCAAGAACTCATTGTTGAGGCAACGAATGCTTTTCTTGACGGTGACCTTGACACTGGAAAACGATTGATTCGGGATTACCTGAATGCAACTGAAGCGATCCCATCTATCGCCGAGGAGTTGGAACAGAATGAAAAAAGTATCCGTCGAATGATCGGTCCCCGAGGAAATCCGACCTTGAGAAATTTCACCAACCTTTTGAATGCGTGTAAGCGTCGTGAAAGTTTGGAGCTTCGTGTGCGTCGGTAATACAAAGCTTAGTGCTGAAATAGAGGTCAAAAAGCATATATCAGAGGGCGGAGGAACAAGTTAAGAAGATGAGAAGGTGAGGGGTTAGGAAAGAGAAATTAGAAGAGAGAAAATCAGAAAAGAGAAAATTTTAAATCCTCGTTTAAGTTAAACCGATTCAGGATATCGTTGTTAAACCCATCGCCTGAAAATCTCGGTCAAAAGATACCGCCGGTTTGTTCTTGAGTTCTCCTGAAATAAGGACATAAGAGAGGGCATCCACAAAAGAAATCTTTCTATCTTTACCAAAAAGGTTGAACAATGCGATGGCCTGATGGTGTTGGCTTTCAGTTGAATGAATAATTTTGTAAAGATCAATCGATTGATTGAAAGCCACCGCTTCTCTATAGCCATATTGATAGAGAAGGACAGTCATCGCTTCAGAAATAATAAACCAGCAGGTATAAATCACAATACGGTTTTCTTTGATTTCTTTAAAAAGATTAAAAGCGCGTTTATGTTTTGTATCCTTTTTAGAAAATAAGGCAACAAAGAAACTCGCATCGCAATAAACTGAATTAAGACCTTTTAAGGTTTGCATGGTTATTTTCCGTAGAGTTTTGATTTATAGTTCTGAGCGACTGTACGCAATTTCCCTTTTGGTTCCGGTAAACTCTCGATAGCACTCAAAACCCTGTCATATTTATCCATTTCTCCAACCAGCTCAATGCGGGCGTATGCTTTACCTCGTTTGTTGATTTGCAAGATTTCACCCGGTTTTAACAACTTGTCTAACTGAGTCAGTTTAGATCGAGCCTCGCTGATTTTTATTTTTGATACTGAATTTCTCATGGCAACACCTCATTGTTTTTGTACAATTAATAAATAAAATTACATTTATTGTACATTTTGTCAAGATAAAATAAAAAAACAAATTTATCCAACTATACCTACGGACACCCTATCCGAATCTCTCTTGATTTTTTGCCATAATTTTGCCATAATTTTTTAAACAACAGGTAAAAGCCGGTAAAAATGGTGAAATCAGCGGACAGGTTGAAGGTTTATAATTGATTGAAATAATTGTTGTTTAATTACTTTTTGTTATTTATAGTTACTCATACATTGTGGCAGAAATTCGACTACGAATCCGTAGGCCGCAGGTTCGAATCCTGCCGGGCGCACCAGGATTCATAGAGACCTTTGAAAAACGTTCAATTTTGCCTGCCCAGTTAAATCCGTATTTCATATTTAACCGGGGTTCAAGGCCAAGGAAGGCGAAAATTTTAACCACCCCAGAGAAATAGGCTTCGCATTTCACGGGGCAGGCACGAATACATTGAGTATTTTGAGGATTAAAATTTGAGCCTGTTGACAAATCCCGCTCAGCGGGGATGCCGGGATTGGGCAAAAGGGGATGTTTTTCAAAGGTCTCTCATAAGGGGTTAGCTGTGAATGCTTAACCTCTTTTTTTGTGTCATAGTCAACGATTGTGACCGAAATTGTGGCCGCGAGAGATGTTAAGTAGGCGTTTTGCTGATGGTTACCGGGTTTCGGATGGTCGACTGCCTCTCCTATTGGATGAATCAGAGTTTTGAATATTTTTGAGCAGTCGATGAACCACCCGAACGGTATTTAAATGAATCTCTACGGTATCATTA
>CAZDAB010000524.1:0-2760 GCA_964502855.1 uncultured Desulfobacteraceae bacterium
TGATTTTTGTTTACTATGGCCGAATTGATGTGAAGGATGGTGCTTTTGTTGTGATCAATGAAGTGGATGGGGAAGACCAGGAGCGCAAGCACATACCGGTGGGATCGGTGGCCTGCATCATGCTGGAACCGGGTACGCGCATCAGCCATGCGGCGGTTAAGCTGGCTGCGGTTACCGGCACCTTGCTGATCTGGGTGGGGGAAGCCGGTGTGGGGATGAACCGGCAATATAAAAACAAAACCGGGGAAAAAACAGGTGTTCCCCACAGGCGTGGACATAAACCGCACAAACTTGTAGAAGATTCTATAGATCTTGACGAAAAACTCGATACCTACAAATTATGTTCAACTTCTTCCCGGTAAATGTCAAACTTGTCTTTAGCATGGCTTTGTAATCGATTTATCTTTTCAATATCCTTGGTATTGCGAATATTTTTGGATATCATCCTTAGAGAATAAAGATATTTGTTTCGCAAATCCGGCCCTGCTTTATGTTTTTTAAGATGATTTTTCATTTTTTAAATCATATGGTCGAGCAGTGTTAACATTTCAATACGATATTGTTCTGTCTTATTTTTAACAATGATATCATTTTAAATTTTAATTTTTTTGTATAATTTCCATGCTTGTTCCACCCTGTCATAAGGTTGAGATGTTGATAAAATCTGTTTTAGTCTGTTAAAAGCCGTTATTATATCCGATTTGTTTTTTTATTCAGAAAGATTTTTTGTAAACACTTGAATGGATTCGGTCAAAATTGCCCAACTATTCATATGCCGGGGTATGAAATAGTGAACTATTGAGAGCCCTTAATAACGGAGCAGATGGAAGCCTCCGGCTCGCCCTTTGGGTGAAAATTAATAAATAAAAAAGATCATCATTCCATATACCAGTTGGGTAAAACGTATAATTACAAGATGTTGTATAAATCCGTTTCAAATACCTAACCTTAAGATTATCATTAATTTTCATGCAAGACCCAGGAATGAAATCTTAGATATAATTTCATGTGATAATATAAAGAGTTGCATTATTATCGCCAAAATGAATATAGATACTCATCAACCGGAAGTCATCCATTGGAATATCTGTTTAATCGATAAAACATAATAAAATCCTTTAGGCTTGAAGTTGGCCAAAAAAAATATCCTGAAAATCTGCGTTCATACGTGGCCAAAACAACATATGAGCAAAACAGACATAAAATCCATATTTCGGCCATCACTTTTCTGGGATGCCGGGGAAATCGATGCTGCTGGACATGCCGTTTACGTCATTGCCAGAATCTTGGATTATGGCGACTTAGAAGATGTTCGAGCGTTAAGGGGAATATATTCGGATGAAAAGATTATTGAAACCGTTCGAACCCGAAGAAACCTGCTCCCAAAAACCGGGAAGTATTGGGCCGTAAAGCTAAACATACCCCTTGAAGAGGTTCCATGTTTGAAGAAATATTATCATCCCAAGCGATTAACCTAATCGAATCACTGTCGCCGCATTTGGATACCTTTTACCTGGCTGGCGGAACTGGGCTTGCATTGCAATTAGGCCACAGAAAATCCCATGACCTTGACTTTTTTTCAGATCGTATGTTCAACCCGGATTCGATTCTTGCACGAATCTCTGCCAACAAGGTATTTTTTACTGAGTTGGGAACGGTTCATTGCGAGTTAAAGGGGATTCGGATTTCCTTTCTTTATTACAATGTTCCCTTGATACAGCCGCCTTTGCCATGGCGCGGCATTAAAATAGCGCACTATAAAGATATTGTAGCCGAAAAAGTCAAAACCATATCACAGCGGGGTTCTAAAAAAGATTTTATTGATCTGTACGCAATATTAAAATTGAAGGGTTCTATCAAAGAAGTTTGCGAGCTGTTTAAAAATCGTTTCACGGCATTGGATATAAACTATTATCATGTGTTGAAAAGCTTGATTTTTTTTGAAGATGCCGAACAAGAACCTTCACCCTTGATGATCTTAACCGGTGAAGACTGGAAGTGGGACAAGATAAAAGCTTTTTTTCTAAACAATATGTACTTGTTTGAACAAGAATTGGGGCTATAAGCAATTGAATCTATTTACTGTCTACTATGAACACCAAGGCCCGGATTGTTGCTAAAGAAATATTTGTAAAAGGACTGTTTGACAGTAGGACACCCCAGTACCATCTGCCGTAGCTACCCCGGTTAAATAAGAGCAAAATCGGATTTAACTGGGCAGGCGGGGCAGGCAGATTTGCTGAGATAATTACAGATAATTTTTAAATTGTTTTTTTTATCCTGAAAATCTGCGTTCATCCGTGTCCCAAAATATGTTTGCTGTAAAAATATTTACAAAAAGGTTGTTTAATCAAATATCTCATTTGAAATCATAAGGTTAACTGTACTATGGTGAGTCAGAAATCCATTAATTATTGGCACATGAAGGCCGAATGTGTTCAATTATCGATCTTTGAAAATTTTTTTAACAGACAAATATTACTGCAAAATTTACGAAATTGATGTTGAAGACCGGAATCCATTAAAACAAGGATTGAAACAAATGATGTTTACGGGGGCAAAAGAAGGGGGATTTGTTGAAGACCGGAATCCATTAAAACAAGGATTGAAACGTCTTTGGCGGGAGTGGGTTTATAGGACAATATGTAGTTGAAGACCGGAATCCATTAAAACAAGGATTGAAACAAGGTTTTGGCCCTGGGCGCGTCAGACATCGCCTTTATGTTGAAGACCGGAATCCATTAAAACAAGGATTGAAAC
>CAZDAB010000525.1:0-2753 GCA_964502855.1 uncultured Desulfobacteraceae bacterium
ATTCAGCCTGGGGGAGTTACTGGTCCTGGGATCCCAAAGAGACCTGGTCTTTGATCACCTGGTTTTTTTATGCGACATTTCTGCATGCCAGGATGATGCGGGGGTGGTCCGGCAAAAGAATCGCCTATCTCTCCATTATAGGGTTTATGGCGGTGATCTTCACCTATTTCGGTGTGAATTTATTGCCCGGCCTGCACAGTTACGGTTCGGGTTAACCCTAACGTTGCATAAACAACCTGGCGAAAAACGAATAACACTATGATATTATAATATAAATTATATAATTAATTCCCATTTGGATTTCCAACCCTTAGTAAATTCAAAGGATAGGGTTAATTTTAGGCCATGTTGTTTACCCTTCGGGAAAGCCGGAGGACTCCAGATCCGGCGTTGCCAAGGGTTCGCAGTAGGTTTACTACGGCTTCACCCTTGGCGCCTTGGCTCTGAAGCCCTCCGACTTTTGCAACGTTAGTTAAAGGGGGGATGAATCATGAAAATATTTATTACCGGCGGATCGGGTTTCGTGGGCACCAATCTATCATTTTATCTGCTCGAAAAGGGGCACCGCGTTATTGCTGTGGGCACCTCCTCAGCTCATAACGTCATCCGGCATGATAATTTTCATTACATTTCCGCGGATACGACAATCAAAGGGGGCTGGCAGCATGCGCTTAAAAATGTTGATGCAGTGATCAATCTTGCAGGGAAAAACATTTTTAAGCGGTGGAGCGATACCTATAAGGATCAAATATATACCAGCCGCATTCTAACCACGCGCAACCTGGTTGACGCCATTCCCGACAAAAAAGATAGTATACTTTGCAGCACTTCTGCATCAGGATATTACGGTGACCGGGCGGATGAAATTTTAAAGGAAGATGCTCTGCCCGGCAACGATTTTGCTGCGAAAGTGTGCAGGGACTGGGAAAAGGAAGCTTTTCAGGCAGAAGCAAAAGGAGTCCGGGTCGCTGCGATGCGTTTTGGCGTGGTTCTCGGGAAGAACGGGGGCGCCCTTGCAAAGATGGTTCCGGCCTTTAAATCTTTTGCCGGCGGCCCGCTTGGAAGCGGTCTGCAATGGTTTCCATGGATTCATATGGATGATCTTATTGCCGCGATTATTTTTATACTTGAAAACCCGGATGTAAAAGGCCCGATCAATTTCTGTTCACCGAATCCGGTAAGAAACCGTGATTTCGCCGGCGCCCTTGGTCAAGTGCTTAACAGACCGTCTGTTATGAGAGCTCCCTCCTTTATGATCCGGCTGATTATGGGGGAAATGGGGAAATCTCTTATGAGCAGCCAGCGGGCAATCCCTGATAAACTTTTAAAACATGGTTTTAAGTTTCAATATCCTGACATTAACAACGCCCTCTATAACTTGACGGTTTCGTAAAAAGTCCAACTTCTGCGTTGCGCTGCATCCTTCGTCACTTCAGCGTACTATAAGTACTTATCATTTTAGAGGATTTGCGCGCCTTGAGTCTGACGCAGAGATTGGGCCCCGGTTAAATATTAAATACGGATTTAACTGGGCAAGCAAAAAGACCATTTATGGATGGACACTAGATAGGAAGTCGATAAGACCCGAAACCGCATCCTCAATATCAAGAAAGCAAAACCGGTATGCATCGTACTTAAGCCCGTACGGATCGGCAATGCCCCGCCTTTTCGAACCAAAACGGGCAAAGTGCCTGATTAACCGGGTTTTGCCTTCTGCTTCCGGGAAGTCAGTCAGAATCGTATCCTCGTGAGATTTCTCCATCACCAGAATGAGACTGGACCAGGCCACAAGTTTTTTGGACACGGATTTGGCCTTGTGCCCGGAAAGGTCTACCCCGAATTCCTCGGCAACGCGTTGTGCCATATAGGTGGCTGAATTTCCGGGAAGTGCAAGCAATCCCGCAGATTCAACAGTAATACCCTGAAGCCGCTTTTGATTTACCAACTTTGTGAAAAAAGCGTGAGCAAAAGGACTGCGACAAATATTTCCGGTACACACAAACAGGATATTTGCTGTTTTTATGTCCAAGTTCAAGAATCCCAAAATGGTTGTGTGGTTGGTTGAGCAAATCATATGCTTCCGGTGAGATAATTTGCACCCAAAGATCCGTTGATCACAGGAAGCGAATCCATATCCGGAGGCTTAAATCCAAAGATAATTTCCAGAAAAACCATTGTAATTCGAAAAGTTGCGCCCCAAAGCACTTCAGGTTCATCCTGATATTCATGGACAAAGCATGGATAATCTTTTGTATCCAGGTTTTTCCGGTTCTCATGGGGTGTAGCAATATGTAATCGATACCGTGCATAATTGGAAGGGGTCAACAGATTTTGGAGGGGAATATAAACCACACGTTCCACTTCCCAGTTCGGAAAAAACCGCTTTTGACGTCCGTTCCAGCAAACCATTGGATAGATTACCTTACGGAACATGACAAGTTGCTGTGACGGCAAAGGTCCCAGAAACTTCACTCCCAGAGGGTTCAAACGCATTTCCTCAAAACCCTCCCGCAAACAGGTGGCAAAAAGGAGCGCCAGACGTCGTGCTTCCTTGTGTCGCTTTTTACGCCAAAGCGGCCAGTAAGGCCAACGGGATAGTGGAGAACCCCTCAGATATAAAAGCTTGGCAAGATAAGAATCCAGCCCGGAAGAGATACTGCCGCCCGGACAGCAGAGGTCTCCCGGTTGTTTTACCTTTAACACCGATTTTCGCGATAGGTTTAACCGTCATATGAATATAATAATTTCGAACT
>CAZDAB010000526.1:0-2751 GCA_964502855.1 uncultured Desulfobacteraceae bacterium
TAAAAAGAAGTTGCACTTGCAAGCGGAGAAACAAACAAATACTTTTCCCAAACAATTTCTTTAATGTCTTTGCGATATTCCGCTGTTATGCCGGCATCCTTAAGCACCTGTTCAATTTTTATATATTTTTTATTTCCAGTGTCACTTCCAAAAAAGAATTTGCAGGTTCCACCTGCCTGACAAACGATGCCGGCCGCCTTAATGAATGCACTGATATATACACAGCCATCTAAAATCTGAGCATCGGGCAACACGCGTTTTAACCGTTCTGCATTGTTCACACCATTTAGTACCGTAATTGCAACCGTCTGTTCATTGACACAATTTCTGAATAATTTTGCGCTGTCTTCCAGATCATAACTTTTTACACAGAAAATAATTAAATCAAAAATGCCGCATGAAGCAGGATTATCAATTGCTTTATACGGTTTGGCAATAAACGTGCCTTGTTCTGTTATTACCTTCAGTCCATTATTTTGAATTTCCTCTAAATGTTTCCCTCGCGCAATAAAAGTGATCTCTATATCTTTTTTGTTTGCATAATGCGCTGCTAATTTTCCGCCAAAATATCCACCTACGCCGCCAACTCCGGTTATTGCAATTTTCATTATATTTTTCCTTCACTTTTCTTTAGCGTTATCTTAAGGTTCCACAGTTCAACGGTTCAGGGTTAATGGATCTGCGATTTTTTCATATTTTTGCTTTTGATATCCGTGTAAGATTGCTTGGTAAATGCTAAGGCCGGAATAAATTTTTCATTGGACTCAAAATCAAAAACTTTAACCTCTTTAACAAATAAATTTTTGCGGCTAATTTTCTCTAATGGCTGCTGTTTTTTATGTCCGGATTGAGGCAGGATCATGTCTCGCGGCGGCTACCGCCTTAATTCCCGCCAGGGAAAAGCGGGTGATATGATCGGCCATGCGTTTGATCAAATCCGGGGATAGGGATTGGCCCAGCAGGTACTCCAGATCACTGCGTCTGATGGTCAGAAGGACACGGCACTGGTTGATGATGCTCATCTCGCAGAACAGGACCGTTTCATCAGTAGCTTTTGTTCCCATAATTTTGCGGATGATCTCTATCACTATCTGTCGCCGGGGCTCGATCAGGTCGTGCCAGATGTCATGTATCAACCCGGTTGGGTTGGCCAATTCCATCAAGTACAGGCGGGTAAACTGGCCCTGATCGCTCTGCTCTGTGAAGTTTTGTATGAGGGAGTGTATGTAGATTTGCAGCTGTTCTTCCGGCGAAGTGATAGTGGAATCAGGTGGTTTGGGTCCGGCAAATTTTTTAAATGTTTCTTGCCAGGCCTCGGTGTACAGGGCGGCCTTGTCGCCAAAATAATAATTGACGGCAGCCACGTTGGCGCCGGCCCGCTCACAGATATCCGCCACTCTTGCAGCGCGATAGCCTTTTTCCGCAAACAACTCGCAAGCCGAGTTTAATATTCGGCTGCGAGTTTCTGCTCCATCTTCTCTCTTAGCCATGATGGATGCTCCTTTATTTTTTGGCCGATTTTTCAGACAGGATAATTAAATACCTATTTAAAGTTTTCGCTTGACATAGCCGATAAACATCTATAATTTCCCTTATTAAATAACTAATTAAAATGTTTATTTAAAATTGTCAAATATTTTTTTTATGGTAGCCAGAATATCCAAACTTAGAGGCTTCGCCTCATAAGCGCCAAGTTATTTTTTTGCGCTGTAAGGACTAATGAACATCGAACATCGAACGTCCAACATCGAATAATGAATAAAAAAACCAATCTTGAACACCGAGTGGTGATTGGGGAAAAATATGACGAAGCAAAGGTATGATCTTGAAGAAAGGCTACTTGCTTTTTCGGTGCGAATCATAAAGATTGTTGAACAGCTGCCAAATACCAGAACAGGCAACCATGTTGCAGGCCAATTGTTAAAATCGGGAACTTCACCTTATCCAAACCATGGTGAAGCCCAGGCAGCTGAGTCCCCAAAGGACTTTGTTCATAAACTTCGTATCTCATTAAAAGAACTTAGGGAGACCCAAAGATGGTTAAAGCTTATTCAGAAGGTACCATTAATTAAAAAACCTGAACTGCTAAATGATATGTTAGAGGAAACAGAAGAATTAATTAAAATTTTTGTTACGAGTATCAAAACGGCTGGAAAGAAAAAGAAATAGTCATTCAAGGTTTAATATCGGATTTTTAAAAACAAATAAAATAAAATTACTGAGCGAAGCGACATCATTATTCGATGTTCAACGTTGGACGTTCGATGTTGGACCTTCATCTTTTTAATTCGATGTTGGATCAATTTGAGGAGCGAAGCGACATCATTATTCGATGTTCAACGTTGGACGTTCGATGTTGGACGTTCATCTTTTTAATTCGACGTTCATCTTTCAAAACAACTTAGCTCTTATGGGGCTTCGCCCCAATCTGAATAATGGAGTAATGCAAAAATGCAACACAAAGACAATTCGAATCACCTCGTATTAAAGTCACCTAAAGTGCATTTCAGTCACAGGTATCGACGGTTGCGAGGGTCTGAAATCGGTTCCCGCACGGTTTGCTTCATCCTGTTTGCTCTGCTGCTGATATGGGTTTTTCCTGAAGGGGCGCTATCCAATCCCACGGGGCCGGGGGGCGGACCTCCTCCACTGGTGACGGTTGCAAAAGTCACAGAGCAGGATGTGAACCCGCCGGCCGAATATGTGGGCCATGTGGAAGCCGTCCAGACCGTGGACCTGCGGGCACGTATT
>CAZDAB010000527.1:0-2750 GCA_964502855.1 uncultured Desulfobacteraceae bacterium
CGCGTTCTTTGATGCGTTTTAGCGTGTTCACAGCGAAGCTGTGACGCAGGCTATGGGGAGTCGGTGAGCCGAAAACCATACGACCAATGACCTGTCTGGGGCGATCAATGCCGATATCGTTGACTGCCCGGTGAAACACAGAACGTAGTCTGGTATCATTTAACCCTTTTTGTTGACTGCTGACAAATAGATATGGATTTTGATCTTCAGTCATGAAGGCATCTCGAACGGACAGGTAGTTGTCAAGTTCTATGGCCGCGGCTTTCGGCACAGGAACAAGACGGTCTTTGTTAAACTTGGTTTTTTCAATGTAAATCGTTTTTTCACGGCACCGGTAATGATGGGGTTGCAGTCGCACGGGCTCATTTATTCTGAGCCCACATCGAGCGATAAGGAGAATAGCGATATATTCAGCCAAATCTCTCAGGTAATACCTTGGTTGTTTACGGATTCGGATGCAGACCGCCTTGATTAACTGATCGGTTTGTTTCGGAGAGAAGATAAAGGGGGCAAAGGAATACTCCGGTAAACGTGGGATGTCTTTTAACGGATTTTCCGTGTAATAACCCATTCGTACCATAAAATCAAAAAATGCCCTGATAGAGCTCAGATAGCCATTTACGGATTTTGGCTCCATTTTAAGGTTTCCTC
The DNA here is from genome assembly GCA_964502855.1 of uncultured Desulfobacteraceae bacterium. Classification (GTDB taxonomy): domain Bacteria; phylum Desulfobacterota; class Desulfobacteria; order Desulfobacterales; family UBA11574; genus S5133MH16. The sequence goes on from CAZDAB010000527.1 coordinate 652, forward strand.
TGAGTTCGAGGAAGAAGGACGAAGACAACACACCGGGCTTGATTTTCTTATCCTTTACATATCGATCGAAAAACAGAAGAGAGTATCGCATCGGCTGTAAAGAATAACCAAGATGTTGACGATAAGCGACAAATTTATTGAGCTGGGGAGCCAGAAAGCTTTCAAAGTTCTTCATCGAAGAGTACCCTTCGCATAAGCTTCATGTGAACATGAAGGTATTTTTCAGTAGAATCGATGTATTCGTGGCCCAACATCTCTTTAATTTCATAGATGGAGACACCCGTCTCCAGAAGATTCTGTGCATAGGTGTGCCGCAACCAATAGGCTGTGCCGGGAAGCCCTGCTTTGCGGATACATTCAGTGATATGCTGGCCGACCGAGGTAGCGCAGATGGGTCGGTGAGGCGCCGCCAGATTCAAAAACAGCCGCCGGTGGCTGCTTTTGGGTCTTGAACCGATGATATAGGCGGCAAGTGCTTTCATTATGTTTTCTGGAATGGGAAGTTTAACGGGGCGCCCATTCTTCCGGGTCGTTAGGGTCAGCTCTGATTGTGTAAAAGAGACATCATCTAAAGTGATGAGGCTGATCTCATCCGGGCGCAACCCCAAACCATATGAGAGGTGAACCATGGCATAATTTCGAAGATCTTTGGCTGAAGAAAGCTCAAAACTATCAAAGAGCCGTTGAATTTCGTGGGGGCGAAAAAATTTGGGCGGCGTGTTTTGAGCAAATTGACGAGGGCCGATGACCAGGGGCGCAAGATCTTTGCCGATGATACCGCCGGGGTAATACAGGTATTTTAAGAAACCCCGAAGATAGAAACGGTATGTCTGGCGGGTGTTGGGAGAAAAAGCAGTAAAAAACTCCGCCAGGAAGGCATCGATCTGTTCAATCCGGATAGAAGCTGGCTTGATGTTGTATCTTTCCAGGTAATCATGAAAGGCGCGAAGTACCTTCCTGATGCGGGTAATCCTGATTGAAGGAACTTGCCGAGTTTGGTGATAATAGCTCAGATAGTCTTCGTAAAGATCCGGCAGCCTCTGTTTCGGCGGGTCGATAGACTGATGGATTCTTTTCTGTTCAAACAGATACCTGAACAGTCTCCTTACTGCAGGTGCCGCTTTTCTGGATTTTTGGAAGTCTTTGAGTGTATCAAGAGTAAAGATATCATCCCAATGAATCTGTTTCCTATTTATGAAGCTCAAAAACGCGTTCAGCTCACTTCGATAATTATTATAAGTTTCGAGAGTATAGCCGGAAAAAATCATCCATTGCAAACACTCATCAATGACTTGCTTCAAGGTTAAATCCGGGCTATCGGTCATGGGTTAATCCTATGAGGGATTGTTGAAAAACTTGAGCAATCGATGCCGGACCTTTTCCCCGTTTTGATCGAGACTTTTGACGCCGGTAGGAAATTAATGGCGGCGGCAAAGACAGTACTTGAAAAATGGTTCCGTCAAAAGCGATCAGATCTTTTCTGATCAGTCCATCTCTGGCTTTCAGATATTGATCGACGGTGAGGCCAAGCAGAGAACAAATGGAATTGCAGCTATAAAAGGACAGGCCGTAACGGTCCGCGGCTATAACCAGAAACAGATACAACAACAGTTCGTGCTGACTCAGCGCAGCTAAGAATCCATCGGCAAGAAAACGATGAGGGATAAAGCCAAAGCTGCCTTCAATTTGTCTGATCCGATCCGGGACGAGTATTTTTTTGCGTATCATGTCCACTCCTTTTATCTTTAGCCGTATCCACGGCGAGGAAATTGATCCACAATTTGACCGTCACATCCGCAAAAAAGGCAATACGGGCTATTTTTCACATGAAAAATGCGGCTCCAGAGCCTGCATAGAACCCCCATAACCCATGCGGGTAGTACTGTGGAAGATGGATCATCCATGTTTTTTTGATTTTTTTCGCTCAGGCCATGCCGGCGGCGATTTTCGGCTTCGCTGTGGGCTTTTTTACCTTTATCGGTTCGGCGATACCGTCTTTGCGCTTCACAGTGATTTTTTCGTTTCCCGGCTATCCGGCATGCATCGCTGCAGTAAGCTTGTCCCCTGAAGCAAGCCCGGCAGATACAGAAAATCAACCC
>CAZDAB010000528.1:0-2744 GCA_964502855.1 uncultured Desulfobacteraceae bacterium
TCAATGCGGTTGCCGGGTATTTACCGGCTCTGGTCTTTAATATGGAAAAGGTTTTATGAATCAGGCTTCCGATATTCAGATTGCTCTCATGAGCAATGAGCCAGCTCAACGTTCTGTTGATATCCCGTAACGCCTCCTCATGGATCATCGACAGTCCAACGATATTCATTATATGGAAAAGAAAAATAAGCTTCCACCGGTAACCCCGAACGGTTTTAGCGCTTTCATCCAGAAGACTCTGAGGAATTTTCCGGTATGTTTCTACAAACTGATCGTAACCGGGAAGCATGAGTAGTTTTTTCAGAACCTCTTGGGATTCAATGTTTTTGGACTGAGCGATCTTTTCAAGTCTGCTTTTATACTGGTCGATCTGTTTGTGGGATATAATCTTAAAATATTTTTTTAAATTTTCCCGGTTATCAATTTTCTCGGCCTCTTTTTCAAACCAGGTCCAAGGGTCTTTTTCCGTAAGCCAGTAACTATAGATACGATTATAGTATTTTATGAGAAGCAGATTCACGGCCTTATAATCTTCTGCAATTTCAGATGAATAATTTAAAAGTGTATCCGCCAGGTTCCTTATCTGATAGAAACTTCTAACAAACAAAAAGAAATCATCCCCGTCATACGCTCTAATACGATTAAATGAACCGTCGATCAGCGGCTTGAATCTTTTAAGGTAGGAGCCGGATTCCTTTATGATTTTTTGAACAAAAAGGAGAAAGTTGTCTACAGCATCGGCCCTGACGTCCACATCGCTTTTTGATTCAATTGCGCGTATAAAAATATCCAATAAAAGTTCTGTGGCTTCAGGTCCCTTTGGGTGGCTTTTTAAAAGATGAAAATAATCGAGGGAATAAACTCTCGCTTCATGTACAATAAACTGCCAGTTTTTATAAGGATGTGAGAGTTCTTTAAGCAGGTTGTTCAATCCTTCCAATATGCCGTAATATTTAGACATCACCTCTTGCAGAATTGAATATTTTTCATCGATGGTGACATCGACATGGTAGTCTGCTATATTAACCTCAAGTGCTTTCGATTGTATCATCAAACTCCCCTAATAATTGAAGATTTTTGATTGAAAATTTTTGATTGAAAATTAAAAATTAAATGTCCGGTGAATTACCTTAAATAATCGTCAACCTTCGATTTTGAATATTACCAGATCCAGTGTTTTTTTTCAAGAGAACAAGTTAGTTCGCTTCGCTCATCCCGCTATATAGCGGGAGAATGATGGAATATTGGAACACTGGAATATTGGGTTCTGGGCCTCCGGCTCGGAGAGTCTACGGCTCAGAGAGAAAATGAAAAATTGGGTTATTGTAGAATTTCCGGGATGTTAGTTAGTGTCCATCCATAAATGAGGATTTTTGTTCAAGATCAAGGATAGTCAATAAAAAAAGCCCCTCCAAAATGGAGAGGCTTTTTTGCAAGTTATTTGTAAAATTAAAAATCAGAGTTCAAGCCATGAATCCGAGTAAAGGGATTTTCCGAGAATCACATTGGTAGTTTTAGCAAAACCCTGCATCTCTTTTGAAAGGCTCTCCATATCCGGTTCATCGCCGTCAATGATGCCATAAATCAAATCCACGATATCCTGGCGCTCGCCCCTGGCAATCGCTATCGTCACATCGTCAAGCGGATCGGCAATCACCGATTCCATGCCGTATTTCTGGAGCATTACCGTGAAAGTCTGGTTGAGGATCGGCCGCAGATGGTCGGGCGGACCGTTTGATATGTTCGACACTCCACATGTGCTCCTGGCGCCCGGCGCAATATCCTGGAGCATCCCGTTAAATTCCATCAGGCTGATGGCCTGGGGCTGTTGGATGTTGACCGGAGTTACAATGCCGTCCACCCAGATCTTTTCATTGGGAATACCGGCCTCATTGGCGGCAAAGAGAAGTTCAACGCAAAGAGCAGCACGTTCATTCTCATCCCGCGGGAGACCTTCAGGGCCCCACAAAAGAGCAACGAAATCCGCATTGTATTCTGCAGCCATTGGGATCATCTTTTCATACCGTTCAGGACGGCACATAATGGAATTGATAATCGGAGTCAGCTTGCAGACTTTTAGTGCGGCCTCAATAGCAGCGATGTTGGATGTATCCAGAACCAGTGGAATATCGTCAACCACTTCCTGAATCGTTTCAACCACCCAGGGCATCAACTCGTGGCCGTCTTTTTTGGCCGGACCGAGATTAATGTCTATGTAATCCATTCCCTTTTCTTTTTGAAAAAGGGCTTCCTCCTGAATCGGCTTGGGATCACGCTCCTTAAATGCTTTGCCGATCTTTCTACCTATTACATTTAAACTTTCACCTATAAGTATCATACACCCTCCCTTTTTTATCGGTAACTGACTGTTGTTACCGGGGCATGACCCCGTCAATCGAAGCTTTTACAATTAATTAAATGGGTTGTTCGAAACTTAAATCTTTCCGTTACACCCGGAATAATGGAATATTGATTATTAAATAGATCTACTAATTTAATAACGTTCCTGTCAAGAGGAATATTGCCGCTTTATTCTGCCAAATTCCCTCCACGGGAATCCTAATTCTCGCGTTGAGTAGGCAATCGTATAACAAAAAGAGGCAAATAGGTTTTGACAGCAACCATGTGAGCAGGATGGACAATAGTCTATCCATCCTGCTTTCTCAACCATTATTTTGACTTGAGAAACGCCGGAATATGGGCGGCTTCTCTGGGTCCTACGGTAATGGTCCAGCCCGGCAGTT
>CAZDAB010000529.1:0-2740 GCA_964502855.1 uncultured Desulfobacteraceae bacterium
TACTCAAAAATACAAGAGATAATTTTTATCAAAACCTTAATTCAACGGCATTGATTGTAGAGATTTCGAGCCATTAGCTTGTCCCTCTGAACGGTTACCGTTTTTTATATCACCATGCAATTTACAATTTTCAAAAGATTAACTTTCGGATATCTGACCATTATGATGCTGGTGTTGTTTCTTGTCATTTTTGTGACCATTAAGCTTAATCAGCTAACGCAACTGACACGTGCGGCGTCGTCCATTGACGGCCAGACGGTTCGCCTGACCGAACGTCTTTCAAACAATATGTTTACCATGGTCAGTTTTGAAAAAAAGTATCTTATTTCCAAAGACAATGACTTTTATCAACATTTTCTCCGGATCAAAAGTGACTTTAATAATGATATCGAACAGTTGGGTATGGTGGTGGCCGCTCCTGAAAAAAACAAAAAGTTTTCAGAAACGCGTCGGCTTTGCGATGAATATTTTTCCATTTTCACTTTAGAAATTGAAAACATTAAAAAAGGACAGAAGTATCCATATGGGAAATATCAGACTCAAAAAGAAAAAATTGTAGAAGAGATCAATAAGAATTTTAAGGATATCAACTGGACGGCAAGATCCGACAGAGATGAAAAAATAAAAATTTCCAGCCAGATCAGTTACAATGTCCTAATAATTACATCCATTGCTGCAGGCCTTTCCATTTTTTTCGGAATTTTGATTTCATTTTTCAATACCCGGATCATCAACCGCTCCATACTTTTGTTACAGAAAAAAACAAAGGATATTGCCGAGGGTAAATTTGAAAAGATTTCCGGCATCGGCTCACCCCCTGAGATTAAGGAACTCGCCAATGATTTCAACATAATGTGTGATAGACTCAGAGAACTTGATGAATTGAAGGAAGATTTCATCAGCCACGTGTCCCATGAACTTCGTACGCCCCTAACAGCCATTAGGGAAGCTTCGGGATTATTGATTGAGGGGGCCTTTGCCGACAAACCTAAAAGCCGGCAGGAGCTTTTAACAATTGTCAAAGATGAATGCGAACGATTGATTGTTTCGGTCAACAGAATCCTTGATCTTTCCCGTATGGAAGCTAAAATGATGGAGTACAATTTCAATCGAACCCACCTGATCCATTTTATACGCAAGTGCCTTTTGAAACTGGCGCCGATCGCAAAGCGAAAAAAGATTGCGCTTAAATTAAAACACCAGAGCCATCTCCCGGATATTAAGATGGATGCCGATAGTATTGGCCAGTTGCTTGACAATTTAATCGGAAATGCTTTAAAGTTTACCGATGAAGGGGGATCTGTTATTGTAAAAGTCTTATTAAAAGATCACGACGGCAAGGTGATCCAGGTGTCGATTTCGGATACAGGCTGCGGGATTTACAAAGAAAATCTAGAAAATATTTTTAATAAATTCAAACGGATAGAAGGCGGAAAAGAGACAGCCAGAGGTACGGGACTCGGCCTTTCCATCGCCAAACATGTGATTACGGCTCATGGAGGTAAAATATGGGTAGAAAGCACTTTCGGCAAAGGCAGCACGTTTTTCTTTACATTGCCTGCTGGCTAAGCATTTCGGCTGTTGTCGCCGGATGTACCCTTTTGCATAAACCCGGTGAAGAGGAAAAGCTTTTGTTACAGGCAGAATCCTCTTCTGACAATAGCGATTTTACGAAGTTCGTTGCGGATTGGAGAGAAATATTAGAACGTTTTCCGAATACACACGGTGACCAAGCGCTTTATGTCATGGGTCTGGCATATGCCTTTCCGAAAAACCCGGATGCGAATTATGAAACGTCGATGAACCTTTTTAAAACACTCATCAGGGAATATCCGGAATCTGTTTTCATAAACCAAGCAAAAATCTGGACACACATTTTGGACAACTCCATTAAAAAGGAAAAAGAGATAGACAAAAAAAACAGAAAAATAGAGTTGCTGAAAAATAAACTCAAAGCGGAAGACAAAAAGATTAGAGATTTAACAAATCAGATAAAACGGTTAAAAGAGATCGATCTGGGTATTGAAGAAAAAAAAAGAAAGATTCTCCCTGAAGATGGACAGTAAGGATATGCGCGAACGGAAAGAAAAAATATTGGTTGTCGATGATGACCGGAACATTCTTCAGGTGATCCGGATGCGGCTTGTATCCGGCGGATATTATGTCACATCGGCGACCGGCGCCGAAGCGGCCCTGAAACTGGCTGAAAAAGAGCCGTTTGATCTGGCGTTGATCGATCTGAAACTTAACGGTCAAGACGGTATCCAACTGATGGAAAGTATACATCATATAAACCCACACATTCCTGTTATAATTCTAACTGCTCACGGAACCATAAAAAGCGCCGTCCATGCCATGAAAAAAGGGGCATACAGCTATTTGACCAAACCGTTTGACGGACATGAACTGCTGCAGCAAATAAACAACTGTCTGGAAAAGAACAGACTTTCAAAAGAAGTGAAAAGGTTGCGGGAACTGGTCGAACAAACGTACGGGTTTGATAAAATAATCGGCAATAGCGACAAGATTAAAAGAGTTCTCGCTCAAGTTGCACAGGCCGCCGCAACCGATTCCAATGTGTATATCGAGGGAGAAAGCGGTACCGGAAAAGAATTGATAGCAAAAAGCCTGCATATTGCAAGCAACAGAAAAGACGGTCCGTTTATTGCCGTTAACTGTTCGGCTATACCGGAAAATCTTATGGAAAGCGAAATGTTCGGTTATGAAAAGGGTGCTTTTA
>CAZDAB010000530.1:0-2733 GCA_964502855.1 uncultured Desulfobacteraceae bacterium
CGTTAAACGGCGGAATAAAAGGCGCTCGTATCAGCCGCAAGGAACTTGATCAGAAGAAACATGAGGTTATAGAAAACCTCGCAGCCATATCCTTGACGGTTTCGTAAAAAGCCCAACTTCTTCGTTGTGCTGCATTTCGTAATCATTCAACGTACGAAAAGTACGCCTCATGATTACAAAATTTGCACGCCTTGAATTTGAACTTTTTACGAAACCGTCATCCTTGAGAGGGGAAAAAGTATATATCCGGAGGATGGGTTCTCCAAGGCTTTAAAAAGGAGGTGTCTTTGAAAACAAAAAACAAGACGTTAAAAGAACCTGACCGATCCCCGGAAGTCGGCATCGTAATGGGAAGTGATTCCGATTTTGAAATTATGGAAGAAACCGCTTCGGTCTTAAAAAAATTCGGGGTACCCTACGAAATGACGGTGGCATCGGCGCACCGAAATCCCAAAAGGGCAGCTGAATTTGCATGTTCTGCCCATAAGCGGGGCATAAAAATTATTGTTGCCGGGGCCGGGCATGCAGCCCATCTGGCAGGGACCCTGGCGGCCTATACCTGGCTTCCGGTCATCGGTGTTCCCATAGATTCTTCTTGCCTTCAGGGGTTCGATTCTCTTCTTTCCACGGTTCAGATGCCTCCGGGTGTTCCTGTCGCTACGGTATCCATCGGAAAACCGGGTGCACGCAATGCAGGGATCCTGGCCATACAGATACTCGCTCTATCAAATCAAAAACTTGCAAAAATGCTTAAAGCATATAAAGAGGAACTTGCAAAACAGGTTGATCAAAAAGCAATGCAGCTTAAAGATTCTTCGGGTAGACCCGTTACATCCCACACATGATTCAATCAACGAGGCAGGCCTTGTAATTAAAAACGGCGGGGTGATCGCTTTTCCTACACAGCATCTCTACGGGCTGGGAGCAGATGCATTTAATGCGGATGCCGTAAATAGAGTCTTTGAAATAAAACGTCGGCCTCATGATAAACCGCTTCTCGTGCTGATAGATAAACCCTATGATCTTACCGGGCTGGTGCAGGATGTTCCTTATGCAGCAACACGCATTATGGAACGGTTCTGGCCGGGTGCAGTTACCATTGTTTTTAAGGCAAAACATATTCTGCCGGCAAATCTTACGGCAGGTACGGAAAGAATCGGGGTGCGAATGCCGGAACATCCGGTGGCTTTAGCGCTGACAACTGCTGTTCAAGGCCCTATAACCGCCACAAGTGCAAACATTACCGGCGATTCCGGATGTTCTCGGGTTTCGGATATGGATCCTTTAATTATGGATGAACTTGATCTTATCATTGACGTCGGTGCGCTCAAAGGAGGTATCGGCTCAACCGTGGTCGATGTTACCTCAGGTTCCCCAAAAATTTTAAGACAAGGAGCGGTTTCTGAAAAAGATATTTTTGCTGCCGTTTTCCAAAAAAAATAATAACTTTCCCTGCCAAATGCAATATGAGACCCATATGAAGGAACTCACTAAATCCGCTGTCACTTTTCTCCAGGAGCATGGGCACACCTCCATTATTAGTTTGGGGTGCGGAGAACAGCTCAACCGTATCGACAATCATCTTCGTATTAAGAAAGAATTGGATCTGAACTACTATGTCGGTATTGACTATCAACCCAAAATTGAACCGTCTTTTGCCGATCTTTTTATGAACGCTGATGATATGAATGCAATGTTAACAAAGTATTACCATGGCAAGCCCAATAGGTTCTGGGAATCGATGAGGCTTTACCCTGGAACTTTTGTGGAAGAACTGGCAGGTATTCATTGTGCAGCGATTGTGTGTCAACGGGTACTGCCCGATTGCCGATGGGAGGAAGTCATTATCTCCATGAGCCCGAAATTAATTCTCCAAGAAGACCTGCATGGCTGTGAGCGACAGAAGCTCCGAGGAAAACATTATGTGCGAAATTGGTCGAAAATTCGTCTTTATGGCCTGCGGCCATTTCGCCCCTGGCCCATCTTTCCCGGGGAAAAAAACTTAGTACTCTGGCGAAGTCGAGATTTTGGCGAGGATCAAGAAAAAAGTGGTAAATTTCGTTGGTTGGAACGCTTGGGCGAATCTTTTATCGGTTAATCAAGCTAAAGTTTTCCAGCTTGGAAAGTTGAGATATTCGGGCTAGTGTGCTTCCGCCCAGTTGCCGCCGGATGCTATGTTGACCTTCAGGGGTGCTTTGAGGTCCCAGATTCCTTCCATGATCTTTTTGACAAGCTTTTTAGCGGTTTCAAGTTCTTCCGGAGGGACTTCAAAAACGATTTCATCATGTATTGAAAGAAGCATGGCGGCGTTAAGGTTTTTTTCACGGAAGGCGGCATCCACATGGATCATGGCAAGCTTTATGAGGTCTGCTGCCGTTCCCTGGATGGGCGTGTTGATGGCGGTACGCTCTGCAAACTCGCGTACGGTTTTATTGGTGCTGTTGATATCCGGTAAATGTCGGATTCGACCCAACAGGGTGCTTGTCTTTTTGGTCTTTCTGGCAATAGCGATCATCTGATCAACAAACCTTTTAACACCGCTATACCTAGCGAAGTAATTGTCTATATAAGTCTTGGCCATCTTGGGACTTATCTTGAGTTCTCTGGAAAGACCGTAAGGGCTCATACCATATATGATTCCGAAGTTGATGGCCTTGGCCTGCCGTCTCAGTTCGGGTGTAATAAATGACGGGAAAACCTGAAACACTTCGGTTGCGGTGCGGGTGTGAATAT
>CAZDAB010000531.1:0-2727 GCA_964502855.1 uncultured Desulfobacteraceae bacterium
GGACCTTGCTTGCAAAAATTGCCATTACAATTTCACGCATGGATTCGGCAAGACCACCCGGGGTGTCAAGCTCGATGATAAGACATGAAACTCTTTCCTCCGAAGCTTTGTTAATCCCTTTTTTCAAAAAATCGGCCGCCGCCGGACTGATGGGACCCGACATCCGGATGATATAGACCTCATTTTCTGTTGCAACACCGTTTCCGGGCCAGCAGAAAAACACAAATAAGGTCGATATAAAGAAAAAGATGTTTTTCATGTTTTTTTTATTCAATTTAGTTCTCTTCGTTCATAACCGGAATGTTGGAATAATGGAACGATGGATTCCGGGAAAATGGGTTGTCGATAAATTCATTAAGTTACATCAAGTTGTAAAATTTCAGGATCGTTTAATCGCCCAACGCCTTCATCAACTTCTTCATATCTTCCCAGACATCACGCTTTTTATCGGGATTGCGAAGAAGGTAGGCCGGGTGATATGTGGGTAGCACCTTTATCCCGTTATAATCATGAAAACGCCCTTTGAGTTTTGAAATCGGTTGTTTTGTTTCAAGCAGTGCCTGTGCGGCAAAAGTTCCCAGGGCACATATAAATTCCGGTTTTATGGCCGCAAGTTGACGCTTTAAAAAAGGAAAACATGCCTCTATCTCGTCCGGCAGGGGATTTCTGTTCCCCGGAGGACGACACTTTATGATATTACATATATAAACCTGATCTCGGGTATGCTTAATGGCTTCTATTATCTTTGTAAGAAGACTGCCGGCAGCCCCTATAAAAGGTTTCCCTTTTTGATCCTCATCATAGCCCGGTCCTTCGCCTACAAATACCAGTCTTGCATGTGGATCACCGGCGCCAAAGACAATATTTTTTCGGCTTTCCGAAAGCCGGCAGCGGCAGCATTCACCCAAATCAATTCGGATCACCTCCAGGGTTTCGGGTGAAGGTGCCTCTTTATGCCCCCAAGATTCGATTATGTTAAGGCTTTCTTTTGAACAGTCAAAACCACGGCAACCGGTTTTGGATAGAAACCGGAAGGTTTCGCAAAGTTCTTCTACCGCCGTATCAAAATCGCTTTTATAAGACATCTGTATTATATTTACCGATTACAATATGAACTTTGTAAAAAAACTCCTTCAAACCCATTATTCCATTCCTCCATCATTCCATTATTCCAGTTGGGGCGAAGCCCCTAAAATTTCTTTACTATCCGGTCCAAAAGAATATGGGCGACCTCATCTTTTTGCATCTCGGGAATCGCCTCTTTTGTGCCGTCTCTATAAAACAGGGTCACCTTATTTGTGTCACTACCAAAACCCAAAGAGGGTCCTCCCACGAGATTTCCCACAATAATATCAAGATTTTTTTCGACCAGCTTTTTTTCCGCATACTGTTCAAGATGTTCCGTTTCCGCAGCAAACCCAACGAGTATCCGGTCTTTTTTTCTCCTCCCAACCTCCTTCAGGATATCCCGGGTTTTTTCCAGTAACAAAACCAGCTCATCTTTTTCCTTCTTGATCTTCTGTCCGGACTGCTCCTTTGGCCGGTAATCAGAAACTGCTGCTGTCTTAATAATTATATCAGACTGTTCCATGTGCTCAAACACAGCAAGGGCCATCTCCCGGGCCGTGCCTACCCTGACCACCGTCACGTTATTTGGATCGAGAAGATTTGTCGGGCCCGTTATCAAAATAACATCGCCCCCCCTTTGTTCTGCAGCCTTTGCAACCGCAAAGCCCATCTTTCCGGAAGAAGGATTGCTGATGAACCGAACCGGATCGATAAATTCCCGAGTCGGACCGGCGGTTATAAGTATCTTTTGACCTTTCATATCTTTGGGTGAAAGATAGAATAACAGCCTGTCAAGTATATCTTCGGGTTCAGGAAGGCGACCCGGTCCGGTAGTGCCGCAAGCAAGTTCCCCTGATTCCGGTTCGATGACAAAATGGCCATCGGACTTGAGTCTCTCAAGATTCCTCCGGACCGCTTTTGCTTCAAACATATTCGTGTTCATGGCAGGGCAGATTACCACAGGACATCTCACCGCCAGAATGAAAGTGCTCAGCGCATCATCGGCAATCCCTCCGGCGATTTTGCCGATAATATTCGCCGTTGCCGGTGCAATAATCACAGCATCCGCTTCATTCGCCCAATCAATATGCCTGATGGAGGCATCATCAACCGTTTCAAAGAGACTGGTACAGACCTGTTGACGGGATAAGGCCCAAAAAGTTAGAGGCCCTACAAACTCCGAGGCATTCTTCGTCATAATGACCCTGACGTTCGCCTTTTCCTTGATAAGGAGCCTTAAAAGTTCGACGCTCTTGTATGCTGCAATCCCTCCGGATACCCCCAGTACGATATTTTTATTACTGATAATACGTTTCATCTCTGGTCACCGATATATCTTTGTAATTTCTTAAGCTTTTGAGTGCCGTTAAACTTGAGCAAAAGATCGATCCATTCACTGAATAGCGCAAAAAGATTCTCTCGATCTTTATCAAAGCCTCTGTTTTCAATTTCAGAAATCGCATCAATGAGATCCTGGCGACCCGGTTCCTGTTTTAATAAGTAGTTATAAATTTCTGCCGCTTTACCCAAATTGCCCTGATCGGCATAGACTTTTGCCATTGTCCGGGTATAAAAAACATTATCTTCCATCAATTCAAGTTAACTCGCTTCGCTCACAATTGGAATGTTGGAATATTGGAACACTGGAATATTGGGTTC
>CAZDAB010000532.1:0-2726 GCA_964502855.1 uncultured Desulfobacteraceae bacterium
TCGCTAATATGAACCAAATCTCAGGTCGACAAGAGTTGTAAACTTCGGAAATTTACAAATCCTGATACAAAATCATACCTTTACAATCCCCATAAATATTGGTATAGCAACTTGGACCCGTATAAGCGGCTCAGTCCAACATGGTTTTATCCTTCATCCCGCTGAAGGATGATCAAAAGCTCCCTGACCCACTATCTATCACTGCTAATCTTACAACTTTGCTCAATCCAACATGCGGGACAAAGGATAAAACCCTATACGTTAGAGTGAATATCCTGAAAAAACCAGGTAACGGCCTTTCTGGTCTCACCGCCAGGAAAACGCACATATACTTTATGCGTGAAACCGTCGCCGTTGATCCATTCCATTGCCTTTAATTTGGTTTTGTCTCTCTCTTGTGGCGGAAATGTCATCAAAACGGCTTTCTCGCCATCCCGCCTGAGAACTCGCACTAGTGTTGGGATTTCCCGCCAAAGCCTGTTTTTTACAGCGTCAATCGAAGGAGGTTTCCAACCGTTAGCCCTGGCCGCATCTTTGGTTACATGGTAGCTGGTTGAATAATTCGGCTTGCTTTCATGAAGATAATGAGACTTGAAAAATTCCCAAGCTTCATGGGAAAATTTTGCGGTGACTTGACGGCCTATGTATTTCGGGCAAAGCGCTGGCCACCAGTCATGTCTATGATATCCCTTCACGCGCTCTTGCCAGCGCCATATAGACGTGGGGTCAACCCCTATCTCCGATGCAGCCAGTTCCCGCGCCTGGGTGATACCGATATCGCCATCAATTAATTTGTTTACCAAAAGGATTGCATTTAAGCGCCTGGTAGCTTCATCTCGTAAGGCATCTGTCCGCTTGCCAAACCATGCCCAAAGGGTTTCACGGCAATACTTTTTTTGACGCGGCTTTGCAGCGATAGAAGGATTTTGCCTGGATAGCTTTATAAGAATAGAGGCTTGAACATTTTCGGGTAATGATGAAATGTGGTATTCCCTGACAAACCCTTTGCACCCGCGCGAAGGCACGTCACGGAACTTGTAGGCGTCTCGCTTGGCTCGTGCTCTAATTTTATTCCTGTATTTAGGGAAGTTTTTAACCCCTATCTTAAGCTTTTCTATAGCGCTGGCTGAAAACCATTCCCGAATAGGCTGCATCGTTTAGGGCTCCGCTTCAAAAATTTCTTTAGGACATCCGCGCCTTATAAAAGCATCGATCACTTTTTGGCTTTTACGTTTTCCATTTATAACCATACTCACATATATTTCGGTTACGCCGAGTTCCTTTGCGATATGGTATTGGCGAACATCTGAATCGATTTTCCATTTTTCAAATTCTTTCCTATTGATCATAATCCAACCTCCTGTGCTAAACGGCTTGCGTGTTTTCTATTTTTTCGGGCCTCAATTTCCACTTCTGCCCACTTCAGTTTTTTAAGATCTTCATTCGATATGATATGTGTTTCTTGAAAAAATGAAGAATAAACCCTTAATGGAAGATTATTGCCTACAACACGGCAGAATATGGGAAGCAGTCTTAGTGGAATATGATAAGATTTTGAAGCCGGGGCACACCATTTATTCAGAACAGCAGTGGTAACCTTTTGGCTCCTGCCATTACAGGTAATACCGGCAACCATTGACAGGCGGTTCATCTCATCAACAATTTGATCTCTTGATAATGAACAATCCTTTACCACTTCATTCATGGCAGTTTTTAAAGCTGGCCCTGGGTCTGTAACAATATTTTCCCACAATCCTCGCTGCTTAGGCTGTCCGATTTTTTTTGAACATTTCCTATTGATCATTGTAAGTGCCTTGATGTATTGTAAATTTATTTTGTTTTGTTTTTATACTATTATCGCATATATGAGAGTTTTGTGTCAAGAATAAAATCGCATAAATGCGAGAATTATGGTGCCTTATATGCGATATAATGACCAATTAATTTTATTTAAACAATAATAACTTATGGATTTTACAGATAGATTAAAAAAAATTATCAAGGAAACTGGTTTAATAAGAGATGAGTTTGCAGATTCAGCAGGAGTGAGCCAATCTCAACTTTACAGATATTTAAATGGCGAACAAGAGCCATCTACAAGTTTCTATAGGAATATAAAAAAGCATTTTCCTTGGATAAATATAGATTGGCTGATTACTGGTATTGGAGAGCCATATAGACAAACACGCGGAGCACGTTATAAAGATTTACGTGAGACTCTTAAAATTACCTATAATGGAGAAAATAGAGAAAAGATATTTAATTTATTAGAAAAAGAAGGTGATGCGATATTGGAAAAAATTATCTTTCTTTACACGATAATGACATTTCTTAACAAAGCCACAGAGAACGAACATTATTTTAATCTGCTGCAAAGATGGTCATCTGTAATCAATAAAGACAATGTAGGTGTTGAATGTGAGGAATCAAAACAATTGGTTCAGGCAAACCTTTTGGATGCTGATAAGCTGTTCGAGTTGGCTCAATTTGGATATGAATATGATCAACCGGGGTTGGTGTTTTTCTTTTATCAGATATTTGATTTTCTGGAATTATGGGAATATGATTTACAAACAATGACAGCGAAAATTAAATTGTTTAATGAGGAATTTGTAACCTATAATCCATTTATGAATATAGCAAGGTAGATTAAACAACGGGAACAATTTGCTCTAACTTTGATTTCGCTCTTTGAAAAACTACGTTTTATTTTTTTTGACGTCGCA
>CAZDAB010000533.1:0-2722 GCA_964502855.1 uncultured Desulfobacteraceae bacterium
CGACTGATTTGAATTCCGGTATTGCCATACAATGCCCCCTGAATAAAAAATAAGGAGGAAATTATACCACACCCCCCTCCCAGGGGGGGAAGGGAAATTCTGCTTGAGGGCATACATCGTTTGGGGTAGAAATAGCCAGTATGTCGAATATCTCTCGACATACTGGCAGAAATAAAGGTTGCTGCCGAACCCCTTCTTTTTCCCTTGACTTTTCTGATTTAATTACTCAAAATAGTGACAATAAGAGTCAAAACATTGCGACTTTTGCTGGGTAATTAAGGAACTTCAAACCATTTCTATTCTGTATTTCATGGGGGATACAGAAAATAATCTAAAGAAATTTAAATTCTTCAAGGAGAAGGGGTATGCCAGGTGAAAAGACTACTAGAGAAATGTGGTTTGATTATGTAGTCAAATTAAATGATCGCAACCTCTTGAGAAAGAGAGCTTATGGAGTCACGGTTTGGGCAATCTGTGGATTACTCGGCATACTGTTGTACAGAATCCTAGATAAAATTCCACAGATTGTAACATCTCCAGAAAGTTGTTCTTTACTTACTCTGTCATTTGCTACCCTGCTCAACCTATCTATAGCCTTTATTATTATATTATACGGACTTATCGGTTTTTTGAAAGCACCATATGATATTAGACTTAAGTCTACGCTTAAGAGGTTCGCTGATCCAGTAAACGCTTTTTGGGGAGTAATCATTCATTTGTTATTACTTTTTTTCAATTTGCGTGCTTTTTTTCTTGCTGATCAAATCTCAACCCCTAGTTGGCCTTATATGGTTATGGCCATTTATGCTGCGTTCGACTTATTCAGTCGAATTAGAAAAAGAATTATCCTTTTTAGAAAATTTCGATTCAGGATGTTTGATCTTCCCTATTTGTTAGAACCCTCTTGGTTCTCAACAACAGGAGAAAAGATGGTAACAAGTGCCATCTTTTTGTTGATTGGTATTGGGATTGCCTTTATTCCTTCAATCGGAATTATCCACCTTTTTCGACATACAGTCATATTGAATCATATTTACATACTAAAAGCTTCAATTGAAATTACACTATTTCTATATATATTGTTGTTTCTGGTAGCTCAGTTGGTAGAATATTTACAAGAAAGTTTTCTCACTGATCTTGAGAGAAGGATAATAGTTGATAATCTTTCCCCCGAGGAAATTCGAGAATCGCTTGTTAATGAATTCCTTGGGCCAACTGTGAGTGAGTGGCTTTATCGGATGAAAACTGAACTTGGTATGAAGTACGACTCCACAAAAAAAGTAATTCAAGATTGCGAGAAAGAATTATTAGAACTCAGAAAGATCGATAAGAGCTACAAGCATGAAATTGAAGGTAGAAAAAAAGAGATACATGATGCGACAACAAAGGCATATAAGGAATATCTGAATTTAAGTAAAAATAATTTTCAAAAACTAAGATTTTTACATGATCAGCGTGCGTTCTCAGACTCAGCGAAAGACATTTTCTCCGAGGTACTAGATAAAATAGAAGAACAGGGAAAAGAAGCTGAACAGTTATATAAGAAAATAAAAGAATTGCATAATAACATACAGTCATAACAAGCGGAATTAACAATATAACCACTCTTTCCAGCGGATGCGGTAAGAGTATTAATTGCTCACTACGTAGATTGGAGGATTTGAATAATGACACCCAGGGTTATTGCAATTATTGCGGTTAGAATATTAGCACTTTATTTGATATTGTCAGGTCTTGCTATATTCCCAGCGTTTACAAAAACGGGTTTTTCTGGATTTTTTTTGTTAGATCCTCAATGTCTCTTTATCATATTAGGGGTGATACTTTGGCTATTAGCTAAACCAATTGCAAATAGAATCGTCAGTGATGAAACCAGTTCAACTAAACAGCCGAAGAGTCAGTTTTCAAAACAGCAAATTGAAGTTATAATTTTTACCGTTGTTGGACTGCTTATATTAGTCTATGGAATTCCTCAATTAGTTAGCATGATCATTTATAGAAAATCTGTTGCTCCCCTGGTTGCCGACCCTTTAATCAAAATAAAAGAAGTAGCATCTTTTAAGAGTGCTCTTGCATACCAAATAATCGAAATAGTCATCGGTGCATATTTGCTAATTTTTCCTCATCATTTTGTTAAGGCGCTTGAAAATCTGCGAGGTAAAATTGTGAACTTATCGAAGAAGGCAAAGTCAACGTCCATTAAGTAACAAGAAAGAGGTAAACAAAACTATGAAGGCAAAGAAAATTATAGCAGTTGCTTTGATATTCCTTATAGGAGCAATAGTAGGTGGTATTGCCGGAGCATCCATTTCTTCATACTTCCTATTTTCGTTTTTTAACAGCGGCTCAATCATGCAGGATGTGGTGGGCATTAAACAACATGTAGCGGCCCTTCAAATGATACGGGGAGGGGACATAGATGACGCAACGGAAACTCTTGAAATGGCCCTCGACAGCACATTGACCCGTTTCTCGGTGGATCTCAAAGGTCCAGGGCAGCCAGATGAGCTAATCAACAATGCGCTTAAGACCGCAAAGGCCTACCGAGCACAATATCCCAGAACCACCAAATATCCTGAGATCGATAAAGCAGTTGCGAAAGCACTCGCACGGGCAGATGAATAATATGCTAAATCTCTATAATTTGACATGAAAGGAGCTGATCGCAATGGAACGTGACGAGATTCTGAGAACATTGCGGCGCGAAAGCACCTGGCGGCTA
>CAZDAB010000534.1:0-2719 GCA_964502855.1 uncultured Desulfobacteraceae bacterium
ATAATGGACCCCTTTCTGTTCATATTTCAACCATAAAAAAAATAATATCGCCTATTAAAAGGCGGGTCAAGAGAAAAAGCACCTCCCCTATGCAAAAAAATATACTTTTTCCGCTTGGCCCTTGGTGGATTCGCAAAAAGCCCGAATTTGGATGTCAAAAGGATTGCCATCTGTTGGTGGGCGTTGAAGTTACCAATCAAAGCTTGTGGTTATACCAACACCAAAGTTGTTTCACTCTAAAACACAAACCTATTATCTAAAAAGCATGTCTTCATCAAACGGCACTCGATCCCGCATGATAAAATAGGGGGCACAGGCATACTTGTTGGCAAGAGCCTTGGTTGCAACCACGCTGTTGGTTTTAGCCTTTTTTACTGATAAAACTTATGGGCCATGGTTATGTAACTTGTGGCAAAGTGATCTGCTTCAACATAGGCTTAGGCTAAATACTTATTGCCGTTCTTCTTGTTATTTTCTCCTTTATTCTTACATTTGAAAGTATTTTAATACTGACACAGCGGCAGTAGGAGGAGTAATTGACGACTTTGGGAAACCGATTGTCGAAGCAAAGCGAACATTGCATTTCGGAGGGATAGAAGGGAGCTTCATTTAATGCCCACAACCGCTTGCGCAATATTGAAACAGTAGTCGCCAATCTTTTCGAAAATCGACAAAAGGTCGATGAACACCAAGCCGGGGTCAAGACTACATTCACCGCTGCGCAGCCTTGAAATGTTATCCTGTCGCATCTCTTCGATCGTTCCGTCGATCATGTTTCCCATTTCCTCGGCTTGTTTTAAAAAATTTTCAGTAGGTTTACTGATGCCTGAAGTAACAAAATCAATAAATGCGACGACCTTTTCCGAAATTGTTTTCAATTCAGCTTTAGCAAATTGTGCAAAGTGCAAATTGTCTTCAATGATTTTTTCTGTAAGGTGAGCAATATTTTCCACGGAATCACCGATTCTTTCGATATTGTTCGTCATTCTCATTAAACTGGATATTTCTCTGGCTTCGGATTCGTTCACATCACTCTGGTAAATTCTGGTTAAATAAGAAGTGATCTCTTTTTGCATGTCATCCAAATGGTTTTCAATACGTTCCCAACAGCTTAACTTTTTATAATCTCTGTCTTCAATCCGCTGGATAGTATCTTTGAGTGTACGCATAGCAGTTTTGGACATCCTGACAATTTCACTGCGGGCTTTGGCCAAAGCAGCAATGGGAGTATCATCAAACTGGGTTCCGAAATCCGGTAACCGGTAAATATCTTCCGGCTCACCTTCTCCGGGGGATAATAAAATTGCCACTTTTATCAGCACCGGCAGGAAGAACAGAAATATTATCGCGTTGATGACATTGAACAACATATGGCCGTTGGCGATATAGCGGGCGATATTGACCACGTCACCGTCAACCATTTCAGCAACCGGTCCTGCTCCCAACTGCATGCTTACAAACTCTATGAAACCGACGAAGTACGGAAAGATAAGCAGCATAAAGGCTACACCGATGACATTGAACATCGTGTTGGCTCTGGCGGCTCTGTGAGCGTTGATATTGCCGGAGCCGATGGTCGCCAGTTCGCCCGTGATAGTAGTCCCGATATTTTGACCCAGAACCAGTGCCATTGCTCCCGGAAACGTCAGCAACCCCTGAGTGGCCAGGGTCATTGTCAATCCAACGGTGGCGGATGAAGATTGAACCAAGAATGTCAGAACAGCGCCGGTAAATACACAGAGAATAAGACCGCCGGCACTGCTGGGGTCGAATTTGGTAAAAAACTCGTTAAAAGAAGGATCGTTTTTAATCGGGGTCAGCCCGTTTTTCATGACCGCCATACCGAAGAAAAGCAGGCCGAATCCCAAGATTATCTCACCGGCGTATCGGTATTTTTTTTGTTGGGTGAAAAATTTCATAGATACGCCGATGGCGACGGCCGGCAGAGCCGCTTTGGTCAGTTTAAAAGCGATTAGCTGGGCAGTCACGGTTGTCCCGATATTTGCTCCCAAGATAACCCCCACGGCCTGTTGTAAATTTATTAATCCGGCACTTACAAATCCGATCAGCATAACGGTGGTAGCTGAAGAGGATTGCACCATGGCCGTAACTCCGGCCCCCGTGAGGCAACCGATGATCCGGTTCGATGAAACAGCGCATAATATTTTTTTAATTCGTTTTCCGGCCGACATCCGGAGGCCGTCGGTCATCATCCTCATCCCAAGGATAAAGAGGCCCAAGCCACCCATGGTTTGAATCAATACATTTATAATACTCATTGATTTCCTATAAATATATTAAGATCACAGCTATCCCATTCCCTTGGCATTCCCAACACGCTCATTATTTCATCAATACCACTGAAAACGAATGTCTTGATTAAGAGATTCAGTTCAAAAATATCTCCGCCAGTTGTCAGGATTGCAATGGTGGTTTTTTTCTCTATTTAGTGCCCAAACGAAAACTAGGATTTTTCGTTAAGATCAAGGCAAATCTGCAGGATAGCAGATTTGGACATCTGTCAAGCTGCCCGCCAGGGCGAGGGGCATGGATGCCCCGAGTCAACACGAAAATTTTAACCACCCCAGAGAAATAGGCTTCGCATTCCATGGGGCAGGTGCCGGAATTGGGCAATGGGCAAAAGGGGGTGTTTTGCAAAGGTCTCATACTCAATTTATGGAGTTCTTATGGTCGAAAAAAAGAACATCGGGAAAGATGT
>CAZDAB010000535.1:0-2706 GCA_964502855.1 uncultured Desulfobacteraceae bacterium
TCATTTTGAGAATTGATTAGAATGTCTCCATCTTTCAAAACATATTCATTCAAAATCAATATTTTATTGACTTAAAAACAGGATGATATCACAATACCGGCTATCGCCCACATACCGATAAGAGCACTCACGTTTTATAAAACGAAATTTTTATGGTATTCTCAATAAATAAAATGTGTTACATGATTTTATTTTACCGGAAAAATACTAACATTTCATTATACCAAGTATATTTTGAATCAGATCGTGAGCATTCATGAAGATTTTTTTGTCAGCAAGCCTTAGGATGCGCTTATATCTGTTGGTTTTGGCCGCATTCATACCCGTGTGTGCTCTGATATTTTATACTGCCGAAGAACAAAAACGCATCGAAGTGGATGCAATTTTAAATAATGCGATATTACTCGCGCATGCCGCCGCCAATGAAGAACACCAACAACTGGAATCGACCCGCAATCTGCTGATTGCCTTATCAGAATTTCTTTTGCTGACCGACGCCCAATCTGACAAGGCAAAGAGCTTCTTTACTAATTTTCTTAAACAATCCCAAGGGTATGTCGATTTAGGGGCTTTAACTCCTAACGGACAACTTTTAAGCAGTGCGCTCGGCGTTCCACCCATCAAGGGATCTAAACAGCCAGAGTGGTTTGTTCGGTGTGTCGAAAAAAAGAATTTTACCATGGGTGACTATAAAGTTGAACATATCACCCATGAACCGGTTCTGTATTTTGCTCTGGCGGTTCTGGATAAGCACAATCAGATAAATGCGGTTGTTTTTGCGGCGATAAACCTGAACTGGATCAATCGATCGATTTATAAATCTTTTGCAGAATTGCCTCACGGCTCAACCCTAACTCAAATCGATGATTCCGGGGGTATTCTGACATACGAACCTCATTTGCATAAATGGGCTGAACCGGTTAACTTTGATCAATCGCTCCTGCAGTGGATTTTAAAGCGAGAAACAGGTGTAAAGAAATCCATTGGGGATGACGGAGTTTCCCGTATTTATGCCTTTGCGCCGGTGCCCAGCCCTCTGAAAGCTCGACGCTTATATATATCACTGGAGATTCCTCAAAAAATTGCGTTTGCTGCGTCCGAACGGATTTTTATCCGCAATATAATTTTGTTTGGCTTTTTCACAATATTGGCAGTATTTATGGTCTGGTGGGCCAGTGATGTGCTGGTTCTTAGACGAATCAATACAATGGTACAGGCCAGTCAAAGGCTTGCTAAAGGTGATTTTACAACCAGAATCGAACCCATTCGTGGTAGTGATGAACTAAGCCATCTGGCCCGGGTTTTTAATGATATGGCGGCCGCTTTAGAACTGCGTGAAGTTCGGGAACAGCAGGCCAAGGAAGCACTTGAACGATCCAGAAAACAACTCCGGGATCTTGCCTCCTATCTGCAAGATATTCGCGAGCAGGAAAGGACCCGAATTGCTCGTGAAATACATGACGATTTCGGCCAATCGCTGACGATTCTAAAAATGGATTTGTCATGGCTGAAAAAACACATTGTTCAGGATCACCCACCGGTTCAGAACAAAATTGATTCCATGTTCAAGGTCATTGATGCGTCACTGCAAACCCTCCATGCGGTATCATCGGAACTACGACCGGTAATATTGGATGATTTCGGCCTTGAATCCGCCATCGAGTGGCAAGCCGAAGAATTCCAAAACCGAACGGGCGTCCGATGCCGGGTTAATTCCAGTGTTGCTGACCTGGATTTGACCAAAGAGCAGTCCACTGCGGTGTTTCGCATATTTCAAGAAACCTTGACCAATATTATGCGCCATTCCGGTGCTTCCGAAGTTGACGTCCGATTGGAAATGAATGAGGATACACTGATACTGGAAGTAGCGGATAATGGCCGAGGAATTACCGAAGCCGAGATCGGCAATTCCCAATCCTTTGGCCTGCTGGGTATACGGGAGCGCCTTTATCCCTGGAACGGGCAGGTTGATTTTGTCGGTCATCCCAACAAGGGAACACGGGTAATTGTCCATGTTCCCATTTCCAGAAAAGGAGAGTTAATATGATTAAATTGATTATTGCCGACGACCACCCCATAGTCCGCGAAGGTTTGAAGCAGATTATCGCCGGATCTCCCCATTTTACGGTTTCTGATGAAGCCGGCGACGGTATTGAACTTTTGGATAAAGTCCGCAAAGAAGATTTCGACGTCATCATATTGGACCTTAAAATGCCGGGGATGGATGGCCTGGATGTATTGAAACAATTGAAGATCGAAAAACCCCGGATCCCGGTGATTATTTTGACCGTCCACCCTGAAGCCCAGTATGCCTTGCGAATTCTTCGGGCCGGGGCCTCCGGATATTTGACCAAAGAAAGCGTTTCCGCTGAATTGATAGGGGCCATCCGAAAAGTTCATCGAGGCGGAAAGTATATCAGTCCCAGCCTGGCTGAAAAGATTGCTTTTGCGTTAGATACCGATTCCGAGAAAATGCTTCATGAAACCCTATCGGACCGGGAGTATCAGGTGCTGTATATGATCGCTTCTGGGAAAACAGTTACCGAAATCGCCGAAGAACTTAATTTGAGTGTCAAGACAATAAGTACTTATCGCGCGCGTATTTTGGAAAAAATGGATATGAAAACCAACGCAGAGCTTACCCATTACGCATTTCAAAACAGCCTCATTGATTAATGGTCGAAATGCTCAATTGTATTCCTGCCC
>CAZDAB010000536.1:0-2706 GCA_964502855.1 uncultured Desulfobacteraceae bacterium
GTGGTGATCACAAAACCACTGGGTATGGGTAGCTGTAAGTCTTTTTTAATAACAGAGAGTTGTAGTGCTTTTCCTCCAATCAATAAACGGCCGTCTGATGGTATCTCATCTAACTGAACGGTAAATGGAGGAGAAAAGTTATATTCCGGCGGTGCGAGCATGAACCTGATATAGAAATCGAACTTCTTGAAATAGTCCTTGAGATTCAAATAACGGGAAGGGCACATCCTGGACAGATCTTCTATGATGCCCGAGACGGATTCAGCCAACCGGTCATATTTTTTCGCAATGACCTGAAAATCAACTCTGATCCGGTTATAATAGATCTCTTCCAGCTCTGCCATCACTTCATGGGCACACTTGTCGTGGGCCAGCAGTGATTTAAACGCTTCGTACTTTTCTCTTAAAACTGTTCCAGGTGAAAACACCTGATACGTCCAGTATTTAAATAAGTTTTTTAATAGCACTAAGGAAACCTTGTTTGTAGAAGCTATTACTTTATTTTATATGTTAAAGAGTGTCATTAATTCCACCATACCACATCAAAAATTATAACGGACTTTTTACAACATAGTCAATATTGAATTAATTTCTTGTCAGGATAAACGCATTTGATTTCCGTGCAGCGTAGCGACGTCGTGTTTCTCTATCTAAAAATTTAAGACCCGATATCTTGAAATGGTATTGACATCCACCCAGTTTCTTCTTGACTAAACTCTCCCACAAACCTATAGGTTAGACTCTAAATGAAGAAATTGTCTTTTAATATTTAAAGATTTCAGGAGGTATGGTTTTGAACAACTTTTTCATGCGTGCTACAATATTATCAGTAATATTTTCTCTCTTTTTGCCTTTGAACAGCGTTTATGCGGAAAAGGCCACCGTGGACGAGATCGTAAGAGAGCTTGGCACAATGGAAGCTACGGTCATTAAAAGCCCCGACGGACGACACCTGATCAATATGGGAGCCGGCAATAACGTTAAAAAGGGCAGTCTTTGGACCTTGTATTCCACAGGTGAGCAGGTTATTGAACCTGTCACAGGCAAAAAACTCGGTGTGTTGCCTGTACCTCTTGCGATTTGCAAAGTTACCAGAGTGGAAAAAAACTTTTCGGAGATATCAGTTAAGTGCTTTAAGGAATCATGCAACATTAAATCAGGAATCACGGCAACACGCTACAGTGAAATCAAAACCATGTTTTACGATGTTAACGGTTCCTCGTTCCGCCTGTATGAACTGATCAGGGCCAAGCTTCCTTCACTCGACTGGCAGGGATACCAGAGCATTGAAAACTCCGCTGATGTCACACAACTTCCTGAAGGTGTGGTAACCGTCGCGGATAAGGGAATAGTTACTATCTGGAGTGGGGGTGAGATATTGTCGATATATGATGAATTGACCTCTGCCCGAAGTCTGCCCCAACCCGCGCCTCCCCAATCGACGCTACCCGTGACTGAAACAAAAGAAGGCGACCAAAAGCAAGAAACCGTCGCCAGCCCTCCGGGAATAATGATCCCTGGTCTGAGTACAAATCTGAAAATAGAAAATTACAGAGCCGTCACCAGCATTGACCATATCGTCGACAGCGTGGGAATAATAGAATCCGATGGAGCAAAAAGACCCTATTTCATTTACCTCAGCAATAAAACCCTGTATGCCCGGGCCGTCGGAACCGGGGAAAGATATCAGTACGACTATAAAGGTTTTGGTGATGTGATTAATATGTCGCTGGGACCGAACGGACTCATAGCTCTTAACATCTATGTCCAGGGCGAAGGCATGAATTCACGAATTCTCAAATTCACAACAGATGGATTTACGGTCCTTACAAAAGATATCGAATATATTTTAGAATTTCTGGACATGAACGGAAACGGTGTTAATGAATCTTTAATCGGCCAGGACTTTGATACGGAAAGTTTTTTCGGATCCGGAGTTTTTCGCCTTGCCGTTGATGATTTAGGCAAAATAACGCAACATGATTCCTTGCCTGCTCCCAAGGGTTTCAATCTGCTTGGAGCGATTATGGCTGACCTGGACGGAAACGAAATTAATGATACGGCCTACTATAATCCCGGGAGGAAGCTGGTCATATATGAAGCCAACCAACAGAAATGGGAATCACCATCTTCTTTTGGCTCCATAAAATCCATGCTTATTGACGACATTGTCAATGAATCCAATGCACCCAGGGGTGTGCCGGTATGGCCTCAATCGGCCTTGTTTAGCGTAGATAATGCCCTTTTTGCAGTAGTACCGGCCAATCAGGCCGGCATCTGGGGTATGGTTGGCGGCAGCGCCAAAAATGGCAAACTTGGACTCCTTTGTACTAATAACGGAACATACGCTTTCAGGTTTTTGACCACCAAGTTCCAGGGGCCGGTCCAATCAATTTTTACGTATAATAATGAACTTTACATTGCTGTTGTTGAAGGAAACGCCTTTACCGGCCAGGGCAAAACCCATATTCTTGCGTTACCCATGAATGTACTTAAGAAAAGTATAAGGTAACCGATTAAACCTCTGTATTTTTGAATTAGATTTTCTTCCTGAAAAGTTAAAAAAGTGCAAATCAAAGTGGCTGATCAGGTTAGTATCAGAACATATTGTACCCCTTGCACAAAATGAAAAATCACACATTATCAGGGCGTATAAGCTGACAGGTTGGAACAAATTACGTATAGCAAGGCTTTTTAGAATAGCCC
>CAZDAB010000537.1:0-2699 GCA_964502855.1 uncultured Desulfobacteraceae bacterium
CTACTCAAAAATACAAGAGATAATTTTTATCAAAACCTTAATTCAACGGCATTGGTATTAGAGTATTAGAAATTTTATGGTACCCCAGCTCTTCATCTTTTACCTTTGACCTAGAAGTATCGACACGAAATATATGGAAAAAGCATACGCCTAAATTCACCACCAAAATTGTAGAGGTATTATAAACCATAGGTTTATAAAGATTTAGATGTAATACTTGGGTGCAAGCAAAATTGCCATAGAACCTTATTAATAAAGGAATTCGTAAAATTAGGCGGTGGATTTTGGTACGGTTGGCCGATTGCAACTTAATAAATTGTCTGGTAATATATAGAATGTTTATATTTTGCGTTCAATAAGCCCTTAAACGGTATTTCGATTTTGAACCCAAGGGAATTCTCAAATCTTCTTCACAGCGAAAAAGAATAAACGAAAGATTCAATCCCGGCATGAACAATGTCGGTGATTTGGTTGCACTCAAAGCCGGGAGGTTATGCCCAAATTCGGCGTGAAGAAAGGAGGCGTAAGATGGCCCGCATCGGTATACTCACCTGTTCCAATTGCACACAGGAAACCCATTGTGCTTCCGTGGTATGTTTAGCTGATATGAGAAAGCGCAGAGGTTTTTTTGAACGATATCCAAAGGAACAACCCCTTGATTTAATCGGTATCATTAATTGTTCCGGCTGCCCGACGGTTGCGGCTCCTGAAAAAATATTACGGCGGATCAGCGCGTTGGCAGATTTCAAACTCGATGCACTCCATTTTTCTTTTTGCATAACCGCACTTTGTCCCTTTATTAAACAATACCAGAAGGTTATTAAAGAAAAATACCCGAATCTTGAAATTGTACCTGGAACACATAAACCAGTCAATAGAGAAGAGTTTCAAAGAGGTGTTAAAGAGCTCCTGTGCCAGACCATCTCCAAACCTCAAACCATGAATGATATGGTTAAAAACACCTTGGAATTACCTGACGGGCCGCTTAATTTCTGATATCTTCTTTTGACATTTTAATTCATTAAAGATAAAAGGTATTTGATTCCCTTTTAAAATTTGAAACGCTCATCTTAGGGTATAAAAACATCCGGTTAAATCCATGGCGACAAATCTTCCCCCTGAATATTTTGAGGCGGATAAACGATATCGTGCCGCCAAAACACCTGGTGAGAAAATTTCTTGTATCGAAGAATTGCTGCGCATTGTTCCCAAACACAAAGGCACGGACAAGCTCAGGGCCGGACTGCGCAAACGGCTCTCTAAATTAAAAACCACCGCTCAGGCCAAAAAAGGTACCGGCAAGCGAGAATCGGCTTTTCGTATCGAAAAAGAAGGCGCCGGACAAGTGGTGCTGGTCGGTCCTGCCAATGTGGGTAAATCCGCCCTGGTATCAGCTCTCACCAACGCCACACCCGAAATCGCGGATTTTCCGTATACAACCTGGAAACCCACTCCGGGAATGATGCCAATGGAAAACATCCAGATCCAACTGGTGGATACGCCGCCGCTTAACCGGGATTTTATGGAACCGGAATTGTTGGACCTGATTCGTAGATCGGACTATATTTTATTGGTCGTGGATTTGCAGACGGATCCGGTACATCAGCTTGAAGATTCGGTTGCCATCCTTCAAGAACACCGGATCATGCCCGACCACCTAAAGGAGCTTTACTCTGAGCAGCGCGGCTCAATCTTCATACCCTTTTTGGTGCTGACCAACAAGTTTGACGATGACAATTTTGATGAAAATTTCGAAATTTTCTGTGAGCTGCTTGAGAATGACTGGCCTTCGATTCCGGTTTCAGCAACCACCGGTCGCAACCTGGAACAGTTTAAAAGAACGCTGTTTGAGCGACTCGAAATTATACGCGTCTACTCCAAAGCTCCCGGTAAAGAGCCGGATTTCAAGGAACCGTTTATTTTGAAAAAAGGAGATACGGTTGAGGACTTTGCAGGGAAAGTCCACCAGGATTTTGCCAGCAAATTAAAAACCGCCCGATTATGGGGCACGGCCGTCTATGACGGACAGTTGGTGCAACGAGACCACGTGTTAAGCGACAGTGACATTGTAGAACTGCAGATATAAAGGACTGATTTTTTCAAGTCGGCAATCTGTATCGTGTGTTTTAAGATCGGTTCAGAGTTTGTGATATATGCAATAGACATCAATTGACTTTTGATTGGCCTTAGGGTTTATTGGTTAGGCGGCATAGCGCTCCATACAAAGGGGAACGCAGGAAGGCTGAACTCAAATGAAAGCAATGGTATTGAATAAACTTTGCCGTCTCGAAGAGAATCAGACCCCGCTGGAGCTGATAGAGCTGCCAAATCCTGCCCCGGCAGGGGAAGAAATTCTGGTGAAGGTTTCAGCTTGCGGGGTTTGCCATACCGAGTTGGATGAGATTGAGGGTCGAACACCCCCACCACATTTACCCGTTGTTCTGGGTCATCAAGTGGTTGGCCGCGTTGAAGCAACCGGAAATAGAGCCAACACTTTCAAAATCGGAGATCGGGTCGGCATCGGCTGGATTAACTCTGCTTGCGGAACGTGCGAGTTCTGCCTGGCAGGCAATGAGAACCTGTGCCAGGCATTCAAGGCTACGGGCAGAGATGTCAATGGCGGGTATGCCCAGTATATGACTGTACCAGAAGGATTTGCCTATCGCATTCCCGATGGTTTTAGCGATGCTGAGGCGGCG
>CAZDAB010000538.1:0-2694 GCA_964502855.1 uncultured Desulfobacteraceae bacterium
ATTTCTGATTACAGAAAACAGTTACGGGAAAAACTGGAGGGACTGTCAAGAAAATGGCAATCAAAAGGGTTGCCTTCCCGGTCAGGGCTTGAAAAAGCAGCCGGAGATTTGCGTGAATGGAAAGTGAAAACAGGTGGTTCAGGGTTGTGGGACAATCCCCCGTTGATGATTACAGCAACCCTTGACGATGGCCTGGGCCATGGACTCGAAGTTATTCGGATGTTTTCTGAAACAGCCGGTCTTGAAATCATTGAACTCGGTCTACTTGTAACGCCGGATAAAATCATAGCCGCATGTAAAAAAAATAAACCTGATTTATTAGGATTAACCGTACTCCAGTTTGATTCAGAGGAAAACATTTTAATGATAAGCAGAAACCTCCCGTCAAAAACAAAAATAATTGCAGGAGGACTGGTTTTTACGGCAGACCGTGGATTTGCCCGGCGGACAGGTATCCATTTCACGGCAAAGAATGTAGCCTATTTTATCCGGTTTCTGCTTGAGTTTGAAAAAAATAACAAACAATCATAAATGATACAACACCTCAAAACAGGAACATCTTTATCAGTTTCCAAATACGGGTTTTTTGCGAATCCATCAAGGATGTAGGGCAATTATGAATATTGATAAAAGACTCGAAGAAGCAGTAAAAATATACAATGAAATTCTGGAAAAAGATCCATCCGATTCAAAAGCGTATTATAACCTGGGTTGCGTTTTTGATGAATTAGGAAACATTGACGCTTCACTTGATTCATTTAAGGCCGCCATAAAAATTGACCCGGATAATAAAGATGCCCAATATGCTTTAGGATCTGCATATCTCAAAAAAGGAAACAGTAAAGAGGCGCTGTTAAACCTTTGCCCTATGGCTGGAAATTTTCCGGCAGATGCAAGATTATACCATGAAATAGGTCAGGCATGGCATAGCCTGAACAGTTACGAAAAAGCCAAGGGCGCCTACAAACGCGCAATAGATATTAATCCCCGGTTTGCAGAAGCATACTATGATTTAGCTTGTGCTGACCTTGGCAGTAAGGAGTTTGTGGATGCAATTGACGGTTTTAATAAATTTTTAGAATTTGATGAAAATAATAAATTTGCACTGACAAATCTTGCTAAAGCATATTTCAGCATGGGTGATATTGACGAAGCCATCAGATTATATAATGAGTCTGCAACAGAATATGCTTCAATTAATATAGCAACGATCATACCGGGAAGTCCCCGGGCAAATCATCAGGACATATTAAACGCCAGACGAGCACTGAATAAAATCACCCGATCACCAAAAAAACGACAAAAATACAGCAAACGTCTATCTGTCGGCTACATAAGTTCATTTTTCCATCGACCCAACTGGATGAAACCTGTCTGGTCATTATTGAATAATCATGACCGATCAAAATTTAAAATATTTATTTTTTCAGATGCTCCGGAAAATAAAGTCGTCAAATCGGAAGAAGGCTATATCCTTTTTGAAGAAGATGAATTCTTTAACATTGAAAAACTGAATAACCAGCAAACCGCTGAGTTAATCAACAGCTGCAATCTGGATATATTGGTAGATCTCAACGGCTACAGTGAAGTCAACCGGCTTGCCTTATTTTCCTCTTTTATTATAGAATCGGTAACAGTAGCATGGTTCAATATGTATGCAACCTCAGGGCTGGAAGGCTATGATTATCTTATTGGTGATAAACATGTCATCCGTGAGGATGAAAAAAAATACTATACGGAAAATATCATTGAATTGCCCCTGAGCTATTTGACTTTCAATGTTAACTACAAAGTACCGGATGTTGCCCCCCCACCCTGCCTGAAAAACGGTTGTATTACATTTGGAAGCCTGTCTTCACAATATAAAATAACGCCTCAAATGATTGAATCATGGTCTTATATTTTATCAAACAGTCCGAACTCAAAGCTTATAATAAGAAATGCAAATTTAACCTCGATAAAGAACCGGGAATATATATTTTGTAAATTCAAAAAATACAATATTGGAAAAGATCGCCTGGCCCTGTTGGGCAAAGCCGAACATTATCAATTCCTGGAAACTTATAATAGGATAGATATTGCGCTCGATTCCTTCCCATACAATGGAGGAACAACAACCACGGAAGCGATTTGGCAGGGAGTACCGGTTGTAACTTTTGACGGAGACAGGTGGGCATCGCGAACAAGCAAAACGATTCTGATCAACACCCATTTATCCGAATATATAAAAAAAGATTTAGACGACTATATTTCTTTTTCCATAGGTCTGGCAAACGACCCCAACACCCCCGGCATTCTAAAAGACATAAGAATAAATATGCGGGATAAAATTAAGAATTCTTCCGTGTATAATGCAAATAAATTTGCAGCACTCATGGAACATGAATTTTGTAAAATTATTGGACGTTAAGATAAAATCCCAGGTAAGGGCTGTGGAAAATATGAACAAAGTTGATCCTGTACACATGCTCTGCCCATATGGATTCTACTGAAGGATAACGGCTTAATTGTCAAATATTTATTCACAATTCAAGCTTTGACACCGAATTTTCACATATAGCATGCGGCTATAACATTCGATTACTGCCAGCGCGTAGAGCTTTCTCATAGTATCTTCGTACGGCAGGCTTCCAAAATGTCCCCAATCTATTTGCATCTGTTTGCCGGGCGGTGATTCAAATCGGATAAAGGCCT
>CAZDAB010000539.1:0-2693 GCA_964502855.1 uncultured Desulfobacteraceae bacterium
CTGAATCCTTTGTTGAGAAAATTAAAAAGCAGCTAAAAGCGTTGGCCATTGGACGGCGAATCGTACCAACGACAGATGGCTGGGAATTGAGAGAGGAAGCAAGCTCTTATAATCCATTTTTCGAGGGTCAAAAAGTCGATATAGACCATGAAAATACGTATCCTTGGGAAGAAATTGCTACGATATCTATTTCTTAGCTTGGTGCGACCCCGGATTCAAAATATAGCCTTCAGGCAGTATGTTGAGACGCAGCAGGTGCGCCAGCCAAAACGAATCCCACTGGTCATCGGTATGTTTCAATCCTTCATATTGCTTGATTGCTGACGGGTTGGCCAAGTGGACTTTATAGCCTTTTTCCTTTAATCCATCCACCAGCCAATACCAATTGTAGGTCGATTCCACCACAATGCCCTGCAAGTTTCGTTTAAACGGTCTAAGTACCTTCAAAACCACATCAACTCGGTTTTCGTGCCGCTTGCTGTAAAGCCGTTTGTCGGTTTCATCAATGATT
Source organism: uncultured Desulfobacteraceae bacterium (assembly GCA_964502855.1). GTDB lineage: Bacteria > Desulfobacterota > Desulfobacteria > Desulfobacterales > UBA11574 > S5133MH16. Next base: position 512 of record CAZDAB010000539.1, read on the forward strand.
CCGATAAAATTATTACTTGAATGTAAATCGATTCCAGCGTATGCTTTCATTAGACACCTCCTAGATCCAAAATGTTTATGTTACGTAAAATACGTACTGGTCCATAGCATTTTGTGCTATGGATGGGGAGGTGTCTTTTTTTTAGCGCGTCAGGCCGTAGTGACATTTTCCGTTGCTACACCTTTGCGTAGCGAATCATTCACCAACCGACTTTTATTCTCGATAAATGTATCCCTCAAACAAAAGGAAAATGTCACGCTTGACGCGCAATACGTATTTACCCCGTTCCGGCTTAAAACAAAATCGTCCTGGCTCCAAGTCGAAGGCCTTTATATGATTATCAGGTCTTCATTCTTGACAAAGAGCTTGATAAAGGACTATAAGATTCTTTATCAGCTTAGCCGAATATAGAAAGGATGGATAATGGCTCGTCCCTTGAGAATAACCTATCCCGGCGCCTTTTATCATGTGACTTCACGGGGTAATGAACGAAAAAATGTATTCAAGAACAAGCGTGACAGGAAAAAGTTTCTTGAATATTTTGAATCGGCTACAAAAAGATATGATGCAGTGATTCATGTATTCTGTTTGATGGACAACCATTACCATCTGTTGCTTGAAACGCCTTCCGGAAATCTGCCTCAGATCATGCAGCATATTAACGGTGCATACACAACATGATCCTCATAAACATTTTATTTTAATGTGAAACGCGGACGATCCAGGCATTTGTTTCAGGAGCGTTACAAAGCGATACTCGTTGATATTGACGAATACGCAAAAGAGCTTTCCCGATATATTCATTTAAACCCGGTCAGGGCGAAAATGGTTAAGACTCCGGAGGAATATGAGTGGTCGAGCTATCAATTTTACATCGGCGAGAAAAAACCTCCGGAATGGCTGCATAGAGATTTTATTCTTGGATATTTCGGCAATAAAGTTTCAATTGCACAAAAAGGGTATCGCAGTTTTGTAACCGCAATACTTAACAAGAAATATAATAACCCATTGGATGAGGTTGTCAGTTCGACACTACTGGGCAGCCCTAGTTTTATAGCCTTTATTAAGGATAAATTTTTATCGGGCAAAAAACCTGATAAAGATTTGCCGGCTTTAAAAAAATTGATTAATAAAACATCCCTGAAAGATATATTCGCTGAAGTGGAATCCGTTTTCGGAAAACAAGCGTCTTTGGGCCGGAATGTAAAAATGTTTCTTTGTCAGAGATATACCGGCGAAAAACTGAAAGATATTGGCACATATTTCGGAATTGGAGAATCCGGGGTGTCCCAGGCATGCAGGCGTGTTAAGGATAAAATAAGAAATGACAAAAAGCTTGAAAGAAAAATCGCAAAGATTGAGGAAAAATTAAATTCGGTCGCGGTAGGAATGCAGGTTACCCTGCACCCCCCGCACAGATCCCGGCGTGCGGAATTACCGCACCGGGCTCCTGCCTCAGGTTCTGACGCGCAGTCGCCTTGATGGATAGTCATGAAAAATCTTGGGATTTGGCAGCCATGGTTTTGATATCCGGTACATTCGGTTCCAGGTTAGTCGACTCTTCTGACTCCTTCGCAACAACGCCTTATACCACAACTTCAGAATACCCCACCTAAATCTATAGAGCATCTTTGAATTGTTCGGTACTCCATAATATCGATAGTGCCCCACAAGTACAGATTTCAACCATGCACCAAGATCTGGCACCGGCCAGTGCATCCGTTTTCGCAGGGTCTGCTTGATTTCCTTCAATTTCATTCTGCTTTTCCCCGCTTCTGTTATTCGGAGGATTAAAAATCTCCCCGATCTTGTGGTACTGCATATGTGCGTAAAACCCAGAAAGGTAAAGGTCTCAGGCTTGCTTTTCCCGCGTTCCTTTCTCCGTTCCGCCGCAAACCGTCCAAATTCGATCAAGCGAGTCTTTTTGGCATTCAGTTCCAGATTGAACCTGCCAAATCGATCCTTAATCTCCTTCAAAAATTTCCTGGCTTCATGCTCATACTGAAATCCAACGACAATATCATCTGCAAACCTTATCATAATCACGTCACCGCCAGCCTTCGATCTCCACTTATTTGACCACAAATCAAATACATAATGGAGGTAAATATTCGAAAGCATTGGGCTGACGACTCCCCGAACGCAAAAGGCAACTTTGAATTTATTCGCGTAATTAAATATT
>CAZDAB010000540.1:0-2692 GCA_964502855.1 uncultured Desulfobacteraceae bacterium
CGCGTTCCTCTGGTAGCCCTTCAGCCAACTTCGTACGAAACGCAAGATGCATCTCGCGCTTGGTCGATGGTGGGGCAATGACTAAGGGTGCATAGCGGGAGAGGGTGCCCTCTATAGACACAAGGCGTCCCTCTTGTAAAGTAGGGTCAGCGCTCCAGAAGTCCGTTATACGATTGAAAGCGATAATCTCTTTGCCCGAATGGCGTGGACTAAATTGGGCACCAGCATTAATAACCCTCACAGACGTCCCCAAGTCCTGCTCCATCCTCCCAAGAAGTCCAAACCGATCCAAGGACTTTTTTAGCCCGATGTAGACTGCCTCCCATGCATTGTCTCGCTTCTGCCAGTTGCAAACCGGAATCAGTCGTCCAGCCTGGTTCAATGGCAAAGCCTCGAGCCAATTGAGTGTTTCGTAACCTTCCCAACCTGCGGGCCGCAAAAGAATAGCTATAATTAAAGCCCCTTCGTCCTTCCTTTTCTTCAACGCAATGGGTAATTCATTGCGTGTGATGAAGTCGGAGCCGCGGAAAGCAGGGCTTACCAACAATAGGATAATGTCTGCCGACTCAATTTTATTTGCAATTTCGGCATTCCACTCCTGCCCAGCCACAAGCTTTTGGTCCAACCAGTCTTCAATTGAATATTCATCCTTCAGGAACTTTAACCTACGTTGGAGCGGCTTGACGAAGTTCGTGTCCTCGCGAGCATAGCTCACAAACACCTTGGCACTTGTCTTCATAATCTGGTCCCTTCCGTTTGTATGCGCTCATAAAATATGATTAGCAGACCTAAGACTTCCGTCAGATCAACGCCGAAACCCACTACGCTTATGGCATAATGTAAGCAGATAAAATTCTGTGTATAACAAAATTTATAGCATTAATTCTGTTGTAATAAATATATATAGGGAATTATGTATCAATAATGAAATAAATTTACAGAACTTTAAATATCGCCGGTTCTAAGGCTTACGCCCAATTAGAGTCAAAGCCCCACGCTATTTTCATTTAAAATGCAAATTTTTATATGTCGAAATGCACATAAAATTGTGCATTGGCAGATTCAGGTGTGAGAAGGATTTGAGATAAATAGCTGCAATATCAGGTGGAGATCATTGAATTTCTGATTCGAATTAAGCAAAAAAATCATATAAAATCAATATAAAAAGATGAATTCGCCACAATTACACATACTATAATCAGCAACAACTGTGCCAAAAAGAATAATGTTTAAAAAGTCGGCATTGAGAATGAGATCCTTGAAACAAAAATAAACGTAACTCATTTATTTAAATGGGATTTCATAACGACAATGATAAATTTCATAATGATGAATTGGATTGAATTGGATAGTTTGGGAAAGGGGAAAGAAATTAAAAATGCACAAAAAAATGTTCATAATGCACAGATTTCTGTGCATACGGGGATCAGGATCATCGGCGTCACGTCTTGTTTGTGATTAACATTATCGATAAATCACTTGAACAACAAACATAACCCATTAACATAATAATGTTAATTATTTTAGACACTAATCAGGGTTTGACCCTAATCCCTTCTCGAAGACTTCTCGGATGCGTCGCCCCGTTTCCAGAGGTGACTGGGCCACAATGGTGGTGATTCTGACCGACGCCATGTCGATTCCGTTCAGGGATACCTGTGCGCACGTAAAACCGGGATCTCGCCGTCGCCTTTCCATCGCCATGTTCCACTCTTCCCGGGCCCATTTACTTTTTAGAAATTCGAGGCCGACAATTGCCACGAACGTGTGGGCCTGACGAATGCCGTCGCTCAAAACATGTTCAAGAATTTCCGGATCGAGCCTCGCTTCTCCGCTTGCGACTCTGGGAGGAACGGATTGCATGTCGAGCCACGGGGAAAAGTGTTGGGCTGTCAGCTCTTCGACGAGTCTGCCCGTGAAATCTCGGGGCTTGTCTTTTCGGCAATAGCTCACGAATACGGTGCGATTCTTTTTCACGCTCCTTGCATGATGCATCAATGGCGGCACGCTCTCGACCGCCAGACGTTTGGGAAAACGCAGGTAACGGGGTGCATAGGTGTAAGGTCCTGACCGACCATTGAGGTTTTCCAGGTCCAGAATGGTCGACCTCTTGCCGTCCTTGCGCTCGGACTGGGCCGATTTCAAAGGTACGAAGGCATTGTTGACCGGCAAATACACACTATCGTCTGCATCGGCTATGGCAACCAGAGACCACTTTTTCGGAAACCATTCAGGGATACGTTGGTCGGGACAGCCTGACTTTCCACCATCACGGGGGACGGCATCTTTGACGGCCAGGCGCGCGATCAGCGTTGGGGGAAGGCGGTAGGCACCGTATTCGGGACAGCTGACGATCCACAGGACGGTTCCCTTCTTGACGTAACACTTGAACGTCGTGTTGCCCGACGCGTAGACATAAGGCAACGGTGGTCGCCATTCCTTCTCTGCCGCTATGCTCTTTGCTCGTGCCTCCTTTTTCCACTTCTGGATGATGTCCCACGTGACGTAGACAAGCATATGGTCTTCCATGATTCCCTCCTTATTGTCTTGAACCCGAAATACTTGTTTATTTATCACAGCACGTCGAAGACTTATTTTGCGGCTCCTGAACGGGAAAATGAAGATCCTTAAATCAGGAACCCTGCTGAATAGGCTGTCATCAGTATGACCCTATGTTTAATATTGGCCGGAC
>CAZDAB010000541.1:0-2689 GCA_964502855.1 uncultured Desulfobacteraceae bacterium
AAAAAAGCTCTGATGGTCTATAATTGAATATGGGGGAAAAATCAATGAAAATGATCAGGTGATTCAATATGTTACAAAATGGGTATGTTAGGGATGATAGAATTGTGTGGTTTTTACACGGAAACTAACATCCTGAGCGAATGTTGCAGGTTCAGAGGTTCCCCAATGAAATAGGGAAATTCATTTTACTGGACACAGCAGGGCCCCGATAGCGGGATCTACGCGCTGCTTCGACAGGCAGGGCAAGCAGGATTTATGTTTTTGAGTTTTTTAAAAAGACACTAAAACAAAGGTGGGGCGCTATGGATTTAAATCATTTCTATCCAACGAAGAAAAATCTCTTTTACCATGAATGATGGCAAGGACTGCTATGGCATCAGGTGTAATTTCATAAATCATCCGATACGAATATACGATTAATTCTCTGATGTTATCATCGCCTATTTCTGGAACGACTCTACCCATTTCTGGAAACTCATTTAATTCTTCCGCTTTCGAAACAATATCTTGTGCAACATTTTTTGCATAATATTTTGAATCCTTAGCAATGTAATCGTAAATCTGTTTTAAATCGTCCTTTGCCCGAATTGACCATGTTACCATGATTTCATTTCTTCCTTCAATTCTTCTACAGAAATGACATTCCCCTGCCAAACCGCTTCCCTGCCTTTTCTCACTTTGTCAATCACATAAAGTCTGTACATAATCTCATCAACATTCACCGTATCAGGCATCTTAGAAATGGCGTTAAGTGCCTCTTGTTTCAAACTTCCCATATTATTCATCTCCAGTGTTTTATTCTCATTTCTAATATTCTAAAAACACGCCTAAGTCATGCTATATTAAAATAACGACAAAAGATAAAGGATTTACACATTTTAAATGTTAAGATCTTGGGATCCGTCAAGATATTTTCATTAAAATAGACAATTTCAACATTTGCTGAAACATAGTTTTATATTGAAAATAATGCTATAGAGTATCTCCTGGGACTTTCGGGACGCCCCTCAAATTATAAGATTCTTCCTTACCCCTTATAATTTTTAAGTAAAATCAACTTCTTCTTCATAACATTCCTTTTACCCGCTCTTATCCAAAACCTAAATTGAGCGATTGTCGAGGCTTGCCCGCCTCTGGCGTGGTTGCCACAGATACAAGGAAGATTTCGTTCCGCTATAGTCAACTATGCGGGACGGCATCTGACGCAGTAGATGCGGTAAGATCGGTAATCCCACAGGGTTTCAAATTTTAAAAATATAAATCAAGTTAATTCATTAAAAATAAAAGGTATTTAATCCCCTTTTAAAATTTGAAACGCTCAGTTTAGGTAAAACATAACTCATCCACATATCCCCGGATCATGTTTTGGAAACAGACGTTGAAAAGTCACACACCTTGAACCCCAGGGTGTCGAACACTTCCCGGGCCTTTGGGACCTCGAATGGACACAGATTTGCGCAGATGACTACAGATAATTTGTCAGGTCCCGCCCTAAAAAGCGGGGCTGAACAAATCATGTCATCGCTCCGCGAATCAAACATTGTCGGCACTCTATTGGAGGTGCCAATTTGACACCTCCAATCTTCCAATTTCTCTTTTGTGAGTTCAAACATAAAGTCCCCAAGGTTTATTCTACAGTAATTTTATGCACATATTTTACCCACATATATCCATAATAACCTTCCGCCACCACACGCAAAGGAAAACCATGCTTTTGCGGAAGGGGTTTTCCGTTTACCGCATAGGCTAAAAAAACTTTATTGGAAAGGACATCCTTTAAGGGAAATCCTTCTACTTTTTCATAAATCCCTTCCGGACCTCTAAAGGTTACCAGGGTTCCCTGATCTGTCACTTTGGCCTTTTGAAGCAAAGCGCTCATGGAAATTCCTTTCCATCGGCCGTGATTGGCAAAAAATCCCGGACAAATCAGGAGCACATCCCGTTCGATTGCCGGAAGGGCGAGAATCTGTGAATAGGTCAGACCAAGCGGCACGTCAACGTGTCCTTCAACTTTAAGACGCCAGGTATGGAGATCCGTTTCCTGGTCGGTGATTCCCATGGTCTTGAAATCTTCTAAGGGCATAATATCAAGATTGCGGGTGTCCAACTCGGCCGGATTTTTATTGATGAGGTCTTTTAGCGGGGTATCTTTCGGCAGTATAATTTTTTTAATTTTGGCATGAACGAGCCGAGTCCAAAAAAAGAAAGGGCTGAACAAAAGACCCATTCCTGCAATGAATTCAAGTGATATTTTGAGAAATCGTCTCCGTTTGTTCATGATCGCATCCTAATTTCCGAGACGTTTAGCCACTGACCCACACGGACGGTCACAAACGTTTATTTGCTTGGCCGACCCGGCTAAAGAAATGATGTCATGGCTTCGCGAATTTTATATCCTGAACATCTTGCCTGTCGTAACCCAGTGGAGATCCCGATCATTCGGGGTTGGAGCAAAGTTTACCATGCCTGCCCAATGGAATGCATTTGCAATTTATATTCCATCGGGGTGAAACCGGTTTGTATTTTTTTGTTTAACTGTGGCGTAAATTTATCCGCCTTGGAAAATCCCGTTATCGAGGTCCCGTTGAAAGCGGAGATAAAACCGTCAAAATTACATCTGCCTGATAGCCGTTGCTCGATTCTCGATATTGGATAGCGGTTTATTCCGTGTCCGGCCATACCAGGTCAT
>CAZDAB010000542.1:0-2679 GCA_964502855.1 uncultured Desulfobacteraceae bacterium
TTTCATACAAAGAGATACCGCTGCAAGCACCACCCCAGGTAATAAAAGGAACCGCAAATCCTCCGGCATTCTCGGTTAAGCCGGCAATACATTCCATGACCGGCGGAACCGCATGAGAAACATAAACCGGAGATCCGATAAAAAGACAGCTCTTGCCGTTTGATTCTTCAATCTGCCGTGAAATTTCCGTGGCACCGTCCCTGCATTCACCCAGATCCAAGACCCATACATCGGCACCCAGCGCCTGAAACTGTTTCTCGATAACCCCGGCCACATGGCGGGTCGACCCTGCCGGCGAAAAATACACAATGAGCACTTTTTTCTTTTCCATTTATATCCTTTTACCCATGGTGATGAAATCGTAATTTATCAACTTGTTGAGGCAAATGTCAAATTTAATGATCGGAAAAAACAGCAAAATGTCAGCCTGGGTAGGTTTGGAATTGACCGAAAGATCATGATCATTGTTTGACATACCCGTGGATTCCCATTATACAGTGATTTTATTTTTTTTTGCAAACAGAGGAGATGACATGAAAAAGAAAACAAAAATCGGTATAATTATTTGTGACCGGTACCGCAGGTGTGCCGGCGGAAAGTGTTTCAGATCATTACAAAACAGAGAAGGCGCATTTGCCCGTTACCGGGATATTGAAGTTGACCTCGTGGGGTATACCACCTGCGATGGGTGTCCGGGAGGAAACATTGAATATACTGGAGAGGAAATGAAGAAAAACGGCGCAACAATTATACATCTTGCTACCGGTTTGATCGTGGGGTATCCTCCCTGTCCTCATCTTTTATATTTTCATGATTTTATCAAGACACAATACGGTCTGGAAGTGGTTTACGGCACTCACCCCATCCCTCAAAAATATATCCATGTTCACGAGCAATTAGGAACATGGAATGATCCCGAGTGGAAAAAAATTATTCAACCCACATGGACGGATGAAAAAACTCGTTTGGCGTATGACTGACACGAAAATTAAATAGGAAAAAATGATTACCTTATTAGATTATGGCGCCGGCAATGTCAGAAGTGTCATAAATGCAATAGAAAGTCTGGGGCAAAAAGTTAAGGTTGTATCCGGCATTGGTGATTTGCTCTCTGCTGAAAAGCTTGTTTTTCCCGGGGTAGGCAATTTCGGGAGTATGATGCGGATTCTAAATGATAAAAATTATGTCCATGCATTAAAAGACTATCTGCTCTCAGACAGACCCTTTCTCGGCATCTGTTTGGGATTGCACGCGTTGTTTGAAAAAAGTGAGGAAGCACCCGGTACCAAAGGATTGGGTTTACTATCCGGACATGTAAAAAAGTTCGATATTGATCTTTCCGTCCCCCATATCGGATGGAACGGCATCAATATAAAAAAACCATCCCGGATATTCAACGGGTTGCGCGGTGATGAAAAATTTTACTTTGTGCATTCATTTCACGTGGTACCGGATGACGATTCCGTTGTTTTAACAACAACCAATTATGGTATTGAATTTGTCAGCGGTATTCAAAAAGGAAATATCACGGCCACACAATTCCATCCGGAAAAAAGTGGAACCGCGGGAATAAATGTTCTGAAGAATTTTCTTGAGCCCGGCAGTGAAAAAAAGGCAATCACACATGTTTTAACGGAAACCCGGCTGTCTAAAAGAATCGTTGCATGTTTAGATGTCAGATCAAACGATCACGGAGACCTGGTGGTTACAAAGGGTGACCGATATGATGTCAGAGAAAACGGGGAGGTAAGAAATCTCGGCAAACCCGTTGAACTTGCAAGGACATATTATGAACAGGGTGCTGATGAGATCACGTTTCTAAATATTACGGGGTTCAGGGATTTTCCACTGGAAGATATGCCCATGATGGACGTATTAAAACAAACGTCCAAAAATGTTTTTGTTCCGTTAACCATCGGGGGTGGCATTAGAGACTATACGGATAAGCAAGGCAGGAAATATACCGCATTGGAAGTCGCAACCCAATATTTCAGGTCCGGCGCAGATAAAATTTCCATAGGAGGTGATGCTGTTTTAATCGCGGAAGAGTATTTAAGAACGGGTAAAAAAACCGGTAACAGCTCAATAGAGCAAATATCCAAAGTCTACGGCGCACAAGCCGTTGTCGTATCCATCGATCCAAGGAGAGTTTATGTATCATCACCGGATAAAACAAATCATCAGGTAATAAGAACAGAGAAAAAAGGTCCCCTGGGAGAAGAGTACTGCTGGTATCAATGTACAATCAAAGGGGGAAGAGAGGGCAGAGACCTGGATGCCGTAACCCTTGCACAGGTCTGCGAAAAATTAGGCGCCGGAGAGATACTGTTAAACTGCATAGATAAAGACGGGACGGATTCCGGTTATGATATTGAGTTAATAAATGCCGTTAAAAATGCCGTAACCATTCCGGTAATCGCATCAAGCGGTGCAGGCTGCGTTGAACATTTTTATGAAGTATTTACAAAAACAAAAGCAGAATCCGCGCTCGCAGCAGGCATATTTCACAGAAAAGAAGTATCTATACGCGATGTAAAAAATTATCTGAGCGACAAGGTGGAGACTCGGTTGGTAAAAAATAATTAAAATAGATGTGATCATACGATAAGACAAAGGGAACGCTTCACGACGGCGTGTATCTCTTTCCAACCGACTGAAACTTGTGCTTTAGCACCCGTA
>CAZDAB010000543.1:0-2669 GCA_964502855.1 uncultured Desulfobacteraceae bacterium
GTGCTGATCAGTTTTATCATCATGGAACGGCAGGGAATCAACGCCAACATTATGAGTCTGGGGGGAATTGCCATTGCTGTCGGCGCCATGGTTGACGCGGCTGTCGTTATGATTGAAAACGCCCACAAGCATATCGAACACGACGGCGGGAAAAAACCCCACTGGGATTTAATAGCAGACGCCGCCAAGGAGGTGGGACCGTCTCTGTTCTTTTCGCTGTTAATCATCGCTATTAGCTTTTTACCGGTTTTCATGCTGGAAGCCCAGGAGGGACGACTTTTCAGACCCCTGGCGTTTACCAAGACTTACGCCATGGTCGCTTCTTCGCTGCTGTCCGTGACCATTGTTCCGGTTCTGATGGGTTATATGATTCGTGGTAAGATATGGCCAGAGGAGAAAAATCCGGTAAACCGCTTTCTGATTTGGATCTATCACCCCATTATCAAGCGGGTGCTGAAAGCCAAAATTCTGGTGGTTCTGTTGGCCGTGGTGGTCTTGGTCGTGACGTATATTCCCTGGAAGCACATCGGCTCAGAGTTCATGCCGCCGTTAAATGAAGGGGATCTGCTCTATATGCCCACGACCCTGCCGGGCATTTCGGTGACAAAGGCCAAAGAACTTCTGCAGCAGACCGACCGTATTATTGCCGCCTTTCCCGAAGTTTACAACGTATTCGGCAAAATCGGCCGGGCCGAAACGGCCACCGATCCGGCACCGCTTTCCATGATCGAGACGACCATTATGCTTAAGCCAGAATCTGAGTGGCGTGCGGGGATGACCATGGAAAAGCTGATTAATGAGCTCGATAAAGCCATCCAATTTCCGGGGTTGACCAATGCATGGACCATGCCGATCAAAACACGAATCGATATGCTTTCCACCGGTATCAAGACGCCGGTCGGGATCAAACTCATGGGTGAAAACCTGCAGGTGCTCAGTGACCTGGGAGAAAAAATCGAAGCGGTGATGCGACAGGTGCCCGGCACTCTGAGCGTTTACTCTGAAAGAGTCACCGGTGGTAATTTTCTGGATTTTCGGATCAAACGCAAAGAGGCTGCGCGTTTTGGCCTGACCGTGGGCGATGTCCAGGACATCATCGTGACGGCTGTCGGCGGAATGAATATTACGCAAACCGTAGAAGGATTGGAACGCTATCCGGTCAATCTTCGCTACGGATCCGAACTCAGGGATACACCGGAAAAATTACGGCGAATACTGGTGCCGACGCCCATGGGCGCTCAAGTTCCCATTACCCAGCTTGCCGACATCCGGATCGTCAAGGGACCGCCGGTGATTAAAAGTGAAAACGCCCGAAAGAATGCCTGGATCTATGTAGACATTACAAACATCGATGTGGGAACTTACGTCAAAAAAGCACAGCAGGTTGTCCGTGAGAAAATAAAACTGCCGCCGGGTTACAGTATGATCTGGAGTGGCCAATACGAGTATATGGTCCGAGCCCAGAAACGACTAATGATCGTGGTTCCGATGACGCTGGTCATTATTTTCCTGCTGCTCTACTTCAATTTCAAGAACGTTGCCGAGAGCCTGATCATCATGCTGAGTGTGCCCTTTTCGCTAACCGGGGGGCTGTGGCTGATGTATATTTTGGGTTACAACATGAGTGTTGCGGTGGGAGTAGGCTTTATTGCCCTGGCCGGCGTTGCTGCTGAAACCGGCGTAGTGATGTTAATTTACCTGGATATCGCCTATCGAAAATATAAATCTCGATACGGTGATGCATTCGGCAAGCAGCATCTCCAAGAAGCCATTGAAGAGGGGGCGGCGCTGAGGGTACGGCCAAAAATGATGACGGTTGTGGCCATTATGGCCGGACTGATGCCGATTATGTGGAGCCATGGCACCGGATCCCAAGTGATGAAGCGCATCGCCGCTCCCATGGTCGGAGGCATGGTCAGCGCGACGATTTTGACCCTCATTGTAGTGCCGGCCATCTATGGACTGTGGAAAGGATGGAATTTACCAAAGGATTATTCTGTCCAAAAGACAGATGATTAAAAGATAAAAAGGAGGGGTTACCATGAAAAAAACAATTGCTTTATTAACAACGTTGCTGGCCCTGAGTTGGGGTTGGACGAATTTGACAGCTACAGAAGCGCCCAACAAAAATCATGGCTCAGAGGCAACAATGTCAAGGGCCATGGAAAAAACATCCCCTGGCGGTACATTTGAACACACAATGATAGAAAAAAACATCCGGGCAGAGTTCAAAATTATGAGCCTGGCAAGTATGAACATGAAAGATCCAAACGGCGACACCCATCACGTTATGGTAAAATTGTTTCATGATTCCATGAATCATCCGATTAAAGACGCTGTAGGAAAGGTGAAAATAATCAAACCCGACGGCAAAGAACAAACAAATGGCTTGAAAAACTATAATGGGATTTTTGCCGCCAACTTTTCAGCTAATAAAACAGGCAGGTATGGTGTGATTTGTCTGCTAAAGGTAGGCGAAGAAAAGTATCTTTTCAAGTTCTGGTATCCCCATGAATAGCTTTCAGCACGCAAGAACAAGCGGTTTCTGAAGGATGTATGTATCTATCGGTTAAGAATTAGGTGGAGATATCCTGCTGACAAAGCCGAGAAAAGCGATCCCAATTATGGCTGATAGTACAGATGCCGACAGAATGGCCATCTTGGCATAG
>CAZDAB010000544.1:0-2666 GCA_964502855.1 uncultured Desulfobacteraceae bacterium
TGTCAGCAATAAAGAACATCCTTACAGAGGTTAAGTCAACATAGTCAACGACGATTTTTAAAAATGGACGAGAGGCCAAAAAGCAAGATTGTATAAGCGTCCATAATTTTTTGATTTCCCAATTCACTACCCATTATCGGCAGCGGGCTAAGTGTGGGCAGGTAATCCCAAGGAAGGATACTGAGACACCCTGCTACGGTAGGTAGAATTTTCGCCATTTACCGGAATAAAATGGCTTTTAAAAATAATATGCAATTCGAAAAATCACCTGTCAGGTCAGTTCCGATGGTTTCGATATCCCAACCTTCATTGTTGCTTTTCCGGTTCCATATACATTGCAGCTATCAGCAATTGAGAGCATTTGCGATAAGTTGGATATATTTGTAAATGTAAAGGGGTGTTTTTACATTAATCCAAAATTGCTGATAGAAACTTTAATGCGCCACTACCTGAATAATTTTTATCAAAAAGCATATGGTAGTTTGTCGTTCTATTAAACTATTTGCCTTCTGCGAGTGCTATTACCTCTTCTGTGGTGTAGCCTTTACCACCTATTCCCCAATCGCCACTTTTTACCTCTTCAACTACAACCCAAGTTACCGGACGCATATTTTCGCCTTCGATAGAGACCATGGTGTCTGTAACTTTTTGAATCATATCCTGTTTCTGCTCTTTATTGAAAACGCCTTCTATTATTTTTATATTGACAAACGGCATGTTGATACCTCCTTTTATTTTAGTAGAATTGAAACGTTGGTAGCCTTATTATCGATAGTAATGCCACAATGTGTTACTGTCAATTTTCTTTATGAAAAAATTTAAATAAAATTAAAAACATAAGTATGAGTGAGGTTCTGGATAGATGGAAGGTAACTTAATCAAAAAGGCAAACCCTGTGGAATGGATTTGCCCTTATTGGAAAACGATATCACCGCTGAAAAATTTATGATCGGTAATGATGCTATATAGGTACGAATCTAACCCTTTTTATCGTTTTTCACTTTTTCAATCTAAAGTTAAAAAAATATGATTCATTCAATAAAAAAAACATATTGTCTTATTGACATTTTGTTTTAGCGCATTAGTATATACCACAATGTAGTACATTGTGGAGGTAAATTAGAAGCCATAGGCTTAAAACTGACTGGTTTTAAATGAAAGGAAGTGAGAAGGTTATGAAGAAATTATCTTATATATTAATATTTTTTAGTCTAATGGTTGCGGCGGTAGTTTGTGCGACACCTAAAGTCGATCATTCTAATGGATTCGATCATATGACAATTACCGATTCTATTGATCCATACCTTATTGGCACATAAAGGATGGCTAACATTTACAAAATGATGAATACCCACACAGGCGGGTGGTGAGTTTATTTAAGGGTAAAACTGTACACAACTCACCTTCCGCCTTACACTTTTATGAAGATGTGCCGAGAACTGATGAATAGTGCAGCGGACTGATTTTAATCTAGAAATATAATAAGGTATTTTCGGGATATGAATTTGTTACCTCAGATATGTTTTACTTTGTGCCAAATTGAGAATATTGCGCAAAAATTGAACTTGTCACAACCTGTGTGATCTTGCCAAAAGGGCAGGTTTAACCACCTAAATTTAAATTGCATATATCGTATTTCTTACGAAATTGCAAAAAAGGCAAAACCCAAAAATGAGATTTGCCTTTCTGATATCCGAAAACACAACTTAACAGTTTTTAGCAAAGGAAAAGATATATTGCAGTAATCACAACCCGCAGAAATAAAAAGGCAGAGCCAAATGACCCTGCCTTCTATCACGATATTTATTTCCTATTGTAACTTAGCCTCATTTCTTGCCTTTCTTCATACCCTTGTCGTGAGGCACAGTTACGGTTACAGAATCAGTTGAGCTGTTTCCAGATGCATCAGTACAATCGACATCGATTGTATAAATACGACCGTTTTCCGATCCAGATCGTTCAGCTCTTAGTTTCACTGTAAGATCGCCAGTAATCTCCCAGTCAGAAGCTGTGTTACCGTCACCGGAACCATTCTCAGGTTCATTACTGCTGACTGAGGTGATCTGACACATTGGTGGTTGTGCATCACAGTTATCCGACGCATCTACATTCACTGTTACTGACACCATCTTATGGTTAGGTGGCCATAAAATATCGGGGTTAGCCGATACATCAATATTGGGAGGTATGTCGTCTATAATTGAAAAGGCATTATCGCTTGCATCGGATGCATCGCTATTCAAATCTGAGATTCTTATCAGGCTTTCAACCGAAATACTACAAGGTACTTCCCAATCGTGAAAACCATCATTCTCTGTGCTTGCTATAATTTCTATCCATTCAGCACCACCGTTAACCGAATATTCGATAATTACATCTTCAATGTCCCCTTCAGATGTCCATGTGATTTCAAAAATTTCGCCTGCTGGCAGAGACTCTCCACCGTTTGGAGAAATTACCATTATTGAGGGTTCGGGGATGGGTGCCATGCTTTCTCTGACTAACCATGATCCGAGATAAATCTGATGTTCATCTAGGTTGTCGAGATAGTGGTTAAGGTCCACTTCCACTAATGCATCGTGAACCCTTGGCTGTCCTTCTTCAAAATCTTGCATTACACCTAATGTTTTCCCTATAACAGCACCTGTATGGTCTACATAATTAGT
>CAZDAB010000545.1:0-2661 GCA_964502855.1 uncultured Desulfobacteraceae bacterium
ATGTAATCAACGGTCAGGAAGTTTACCAAAAGCACCGGTTTAAAAGTTAACCACTTCCATTGATTTGCGCACTTCATCGTTTCGGTGCTGGAGAAGGCCCGCAAATATGGTGATGAAGGGAGCTGTGGTGGGTGCCCTTATTTGTTTTTACTCAGCTTTTATTTATTCCTTTTTCGATAGCTTGATCCCTCCAAGATAAGGACTTCCGAGTTATAAACGAGACGGTCGGCGATGGCTGTGGCTACAGTGGTGTTATCAAATATTTCCCCCCATTGTGCAAAAGGCCGATTGGTCGTTATGATTGTCGCCTTTTTTTCATGCCTTGCACTGATGACCTGGAAGAACAAATTTGATCCCTGTGAACCCAGGGAAAGATAACCGATTTCGTCTACGGCAAGGAGTTCCTGTGTTTGATAATATTGGAGTTTTTTCAGCAGTGAGTGGTCTGCCTCGGCAGCGATCAGATGATTGATCATATCCATAGCGGTGGTAAAAAGGGTTTTTATACCGGCCTGTGTTGCAGCATATGCAATGCACTTTGCCAGAAAGCTTTTCCCCACTCCGGGATTGCCAATCAAAATGATGTCCTTTTTCTGCTGAATAAACGCCAGGTCTATAAGGTTCAAAATTCGGTTTTTTTGATTTTTACGTGAACTATGGAAATTAAAGTCGAACTGGTCGATGGTCGGTTTTTCATATAGTTTTGATTGGTTAAAACACCTTTGGATCTTGTTTTTTCTTCTTTGTTCCAATTCAAGATCAAAAAGATGATCAATGGTTTGAAGAGGGGTCCAGTTTTTTTGTTCCCCCATGGCGATGGTTTGTTCAAGGTTCTCAACAAGAGCTTTTAGTTTGAGTGCCTTACATTTTTCGATGACGGATTGGATACTCATTTCTTTTTCCTTCTTTTGAGCACATGGGCGTCATATTCAGCCAGTGAGGGTTCGGGCAGGCGTATTTTATTAAGTGCTTTATTTTTTAATCTGACAGGCGGATGGTTTTTTTGTGGCGTCATTTCCTGGTAGAGGATGTTTTCGATGTAGTCAGCGCCGATGGCGTTGTGAACGAGTGCTTTTTTGATCGCATAGATGACGGATACAGCACCATATTCATCCTTTAAAGATAGAAGTTTCGAGACATTTCTTTTGATGGGTAGTTTCGCGTCAACAAGAGCTTGGAGATATTCCACGGCTTGTTGCCCCAGTGATGAAAAGGTGGTGATGTCTTTATCCAGCCAAAGTTTTCTTTGTAACTTTTTTACCTGCTCCCGGTGATAAGGGGTTTCGATTCGCTGTTTGCGTTGCCAGCAACGATGGTGAGCACAAATCTTATTTTGTTTGTGGAAGATGGTGACCGTATCTTGATCAGCCTTAAGTGTAACCTGTTTTCCGATAGCCCATGGTGGAGTCGTATAGGCGTTGGCATCAAATCTTACGGAAAAATCTTTATGGACCTTGAGTGTTAAGGTCTCTCTACAATCGGGCAATAATTCCGGCAAAGGGTTCAGCTTTACTTTTTTAAAGCGGTCTATGGGGTGCTCACCGGTACCTTGATGAGTACGGACATTGGCGACCATAGCGATCTGAGACCAAAACAAGAAACAAATACAACAGCAGTTGCTGTCTGTTTAGTGAAGAAACAAAGCCATCTGTGACAAAACGATGCGGGATAAAACTGAACCCGCCGTTAATGCGACGGATACGATCGGTATTGAGAACTTTTTTTCTAATCATGGCCGCCTCCTTTCATTTTTTAGGATTTACAGCCCGTTTATCATATGGTTGGCGCCGGTGTCCTCAAGTCCATCTTTGCAATTAATGATAACTATTTGTAATTGTGTAGATATTAACTTTTCTCGCGTCCATTTTTGCAATCACCGGCACCAGCCAAAACTGACCAACCGGATTGAATTCATTGGATTTTCTCGAGTCCATCTTTGCAATCAACGATGGGTCCATCTTTATATTCGCATTGTGGCCCTTTATACGACGTCTGTTGCGAATGGTCTGAAGCATACGATTTCTTTGGGCTTTTTCAGGATTGTTTTTGCGATATTCTTTCCAATAGCCAGGGTTGGCCAGAGCCCATTTTTTCTGGCTCAATTTCTGATCGGCCTTATAGTCCGGATCTGTATGCATCTTATTTCTTTGCCAAACCGCTTTTCTGGCTTTCTGACACTCGGGTGCCTTACAATAATTTTGCTCTCTGTTCCTTCGCGTAAAAAATTTTCCACAGTGAACACATGGAACCTGCTCCATAGGTTGTCTCCCCCACAATTTTTACAGCTTTAAAAAATTGTAAATTAGAGGAGTTATATGGATCTTTAATCTCTTTTGGGAATTATATGATGAAAATAAAACGGCAGGAATATAAACCCAATGGGAATAATGCTGATTGGAAAAAGCCGGAATTAAAAAAACTATATGGAGCTTTTGTCAAAGCTTTTTTACAATTAGATGGCTCAATGATATCAATAATATTTGGTAGAATGATAAACTGCGGGAAAACTAAAACAATGGGAATAAGAAAAATTAGACGGAGATCTTAGATATTTTCTTTTGAATTATATTGTCGAATTGAATAAACGGTAATTATTCACCGGTGAATTTGGTAAGGAATTATTCCGGTGAATTTGGTAAGGAATTAAATCGGTGTTTCCAA
>CAZDAB010000546.1:0-2661 GCA_964502855.1 uncultured Desulfobacteraceae bacterium
AAGGGGGCAACTAGCAGGATTGTTTTCTGTGCGAGAATGGGCCCCCAATTTGCTCGTCGGAGCACAGAAAACAATTCTGCGGGTCGATTGCCAAGTTTTTCCTCTTGGCTGAAGGCCATAACTAGTATCAAACGGCTGCACAAGGAGCGCTCGCAAGCTCGCGCCCTGTGAGCCGGTTATGCTTTGGGTTTACAACATCTATCAATTTTAACTTTTAAGGATATCTCAAATGGAATTGATTGAATTTCTAACTTTGAATGTCTCAGATCCAGACAATATTCCAAGGATAATGTCCTTTGTTTTCACGGAGCTTGAGAGATCAAACCGGTCGGATTTTGAAACAAAAAATGTACATGTTTTGTCTGGGGTCATTGATAAGTTCGTTGAACTATCAATACTCCATGGAATAAAAGATACTGATATAATTAAGAATGAAACTGATCAATTTGTCCAAGCTGTCATCGAATCTGAAGATGTGGTATCATCAATTAGGCGAAAGAAATGCTTAGAAATATTCGAAAAAGTAAGTTCTCTTATAATAAAAACATACAACCAAATTATTCATGAGTACCAAAAATCAACCGCCTTCACAGAATTCAATCTCCTTTATAACCCTAACTTGTCAAACAAAGAAAAAGCTATTGATTTAATAAAAGAGGCAATTGATTTAATTAATAGTGAAGAACAACTTACTCGAAGGCAAAAAAAGCAAATAATAAATCAACTTGATAAAGCATTAAAGAATTTAGGAAGCTCTAATACCGACTGGACTTCCTATTTTGGCAAGATTTATCAAGTAATCTTAATTTTAGGTGCTATAGGCTCAATTGCAGGCGGTATCGGTACATGGACCGCCGTTAAGAAGGCAAACGAGAAGATAACACAAGCCACTAATATAATTGAACAAACAAGCATCAATCAATATTATAGTCATAAAATTCAAATCAGCACTGAAATTTCAAATTACTATTTAGATAATAGCACAAGATTATCCCACGAACAGACTGCTCTAACATCAATACCAGCATTACCTGAAAAAACGTATGAAAAAGACACTGATCAGTAAAACATATATAATAATATTTTTGGCTCGCATATAAAATGCATAACATTGCGCATGCACACTGACCGCAAAAGCCTTCGGCTTTACGCCAGGTGATGCGCCCGTTGGGGTGCGACACGGAGTCGCACAATTGGCTGATTGGCAAGGCTCCACGGTGCCTTGACCAATCCCAGCGTTCCCCCGCTGGTACCATAGGAGGCATGCTTGCTGCGCGTTGTGCAGTTGGTATGAAGCCCTTTCGACAATGTACCGAATCTCACGAAAGTGAGAGGGGTTCAAACCGTGAGGTGGAAACCTTCCTGGAAGCCTCATCCGGGTAAGGGCTATGGTTGGAGTGATATGGTTAATGTAATGTGAATGCCGTTAAGCATCGTCAATGAGAACAAGCTAAAGAGGCTGTGAAGCTTGGACCAAAAGGTATCGCGGTCAGGTTATGGGTCTCCTAACTGCCCATACGGGGATGTTGCACCGCCGGTGTAGTAGGCAAACCTAAGTCACTTGTAATTGGCAATTGTGTGGAACGTGGAAACCCCGTATCTCCGCCGGGCATATCTGGCAGGTGAAACCGCAAGGCGCACTGTTGGAGGTGCGGGCGTAAGATGCAGGAAGAAGCGAATGCCGTCCTGTAATGGGACGGATACGGGTTTCCCGTTTTTAGAGGGACCCGGCCCGAAAGGGAGCTGACGTCCGGCGGGTGTTCCGTTGCGAAAACACTGAGAGAACCACTTTAAGGAAGAAAAGCAAATGACGGCGGCCTTTGGTCAGCTGATGCGTTTTCCGCCAAAAGGCATTGTGGCTGTCAGCTTGTATCGCAAAGTTGATGTAAACTTTTAACATCAGCGGGTGGCTCCACAAGGACTTGCCTTCTGGAATGCTTGAGCCGTGTGACGGGAAACTGTCACGCACGGTTCTGAGGGGGCTTGGGGCTGGCAACAGCCCCCGGCTACCCGATCGCCTAATGACACCGAGCGGGCGAGCTTGGCCTGACCATCGGACAAAGGAATATCACGAGGTGCTCTCATGCGTGAGTTGGAACTGAGCAAGGCCTTTACCCTAATCGAACCAGGGCCTGTTGTCCTTGTGACGACCCATGATGGGCAGAAAGACAACATCATGACTATCTCCTGGACCATGGTGATGGATTTCACTCCGGTGTTTGCCATCACCACGGGTGAATGGAATCACTCTTTCGCGGCGTTGCGAAAAAATAGGGAGTGCGTCATTGCCATTCCCACGGTTGACATGCTGGATAAGGTAGTCGGTATAGGGACGTGCTCTGGGAAAGACACAGACAAGTTTGCCAAGATGAAGCGTCGATTCAGAAGTATCTTATGACAAAAAAGTGGAGGGTGGAATCAACAGTTCTTTTCAAACCATATGGTAGCGAGCAACCGCCTTTTGAACAACATCGATAAATCATTAGGGAATTGAGTAATTACCTGCCCGATTTCCTGTCCATATCTCATCCCTTCCCGGAGAAAACAGCCCCGGCGGTCACATCATTTCAACCTGTCAAGTTTTTGCCGCATGCTTAAGTTATTTCGCCAATATTTTCCCATTTGAAATGTATGGAAGATAATCGGAGAGATGTGCCTAAC
>CAZDAB010000547.1:0-2658 GCA_964502855.1 uncultured Desulfobacteraceae bacterium
ATCAAATGCTCGGCATATTGCAACACTTTTACATCGTGGCGCTTGGTCCCCGGTATCCAATAAAAATTGCCGTCAAAGGCTGCATACCCGTACTGGTCGGTGCCCCTTTTATGGACAAGGTAGGGGGCGGTAACATAACCCGGCAGTTTTTTAAGAAAGGGTTGTTCATATTCAAAGGTTTGCGCCGGAATCAAGCGCGTTTTTCCCGTAGGCCTGTTGGCCATTCGAACGGTTGCCCACTCAAAAGCCTGGCGGTTTATATCTTCAATATTCTCAAATTTGCGGCCCGGAAAGAAATTCGTTTCAACCGTATAAAATCCCCTTTCATTGCCGGCTTTCCTGTTTGCGTGCCCTACTTCATGGCAGACAAGCTCGAACCCGTATTGCTTTGCAAATTGTTCCATCTCCGGAACAATCACTGCGTTTTTCCCGGTCCCGCGAAGCCGGGCCAGGTTAGTATTGTCAATGATACAAACAACAGCCGCGTAATTCCAAAAACTTAACGCTTCATGCAAAAAACATTTCATCTTGAAGCGATCAAATGAACGGTAAAATTTCAAATAGCGAACCTTCGAATAGCGAAAATATAAAAGACTGCCCTGAACCAGAACCGGTTTGTCTTTAAACTTAATGCGATAAGGGGAGGTGTCATGCTGCATCTCGGCGCCGGGTTCGTCAGGTACTCTTTGACAGCGCTGGTTGCCGCTTTTCCCAAAGTCAAGTTCACGGATCATTTGGGTCAATGTGGAATACGCAACATTTATTTCATGCTCTTCGGTAAGTTTTTCGTGTATCCGCTGAACCCGGCCGTGGCATTGAGTGTAAAGCAGACCCAAAAGCTTACGGTCGATCTTGATTTTGTCCTTTCTTATGGTCTCGGGCATTTCACCTTTCTGGGCAATAATGGCCGTCACCGTGTTGATACTGATGTTCAGGTGACGAGAAATTTCTCGCAGTCCCATGCCTTCTGTATAAAGAAAGTAGACGGCCTTACGCTTGTCCGGTTTGATCATGAAATTGCCGTATCGCTTGGGTAAAAGGATTCAATTGCCTGATGATACCTCCTGACAAAAGGTTTGCCTGGGCATAAAAAGTATTGGTTTTGAACCTTTTGTCCTTACATTTGAAGGTAAGCCGTTGCATATATTTTTGCGTTACCTCAAGATCCCTGAGCATCTGCCGCTCTATCTCGGTGCAATCGCTTGCATCTGCAAATGTCTCCTTCAGGCGGCTCAAGCCCCAAAAAATATTTCCGTTTCTAATTTGACTTCGTATTTCATCCGTTCCTTTGAAATAACCATGGGCTAAAATCTCTATGTCTCGAATGCTCAAATTTTTGCCGGCAACCGAACTGACAAATATGTCGACCTCTTTTTTATTGATGCCGTTCATACGTATGAACGGACGAAGGGTATACATATATGCGTAAACAGGAAATTGGCCGCTAAATATTTTGTTCATTACACACGGGCTCATCTGCCCGATTATACCCACCCGCATGCCTACCCAGCCTTTGCTTTTGTCAATAAGTCCGGCAATCTCAGAAACCGACATCTTGTGAACGCTTTTCAGTTCATCAATGAATTTGGCCTGCTCCAGAATACTGAGACTTCTTGCATTTGCCATGCGAATGAGCTCTATAATTCCAAAGGCTTCATCACTGCCCAGTGAACAATAAGGCACAATGGCGATCCCCAGCTTATTGGCACATCGATAGCGTTTGAAGCCATCGAGCAATATCCGTGACTGATTTGCATTTGTCCCATAAAGAGGATCAACGATCCCTTTTTCCAAAATCGATAACAAAAGGGCCTTCTCAGTACCGGCAGACCTCATTCGGCAGCCTTCATAACGCAAATCAAAATTGGATATCTCTACTTGCTCGACCATCACAGCTCCTTATGGTGGACTTTTATGATGATATGCGCCAGCGTAATAATCTTTTTTCTTTTTGTCGATGCTGTGTTGTCTCAAAATCTTATTTATCAACCCCATGACGTCCTTCAGGCTAACAGCTCGTCCTTCGATCAGGCTCGTTACCATCTGAATGTGTAATACCGTTGTTTGATCAACTTCAGTTTCAGGACTGTCGGTGGGCTTTTCATTCGGATTCGATTCAGGCCTGCGGCCATTGCGCCGGGCGTTCAAAAACCTTTTCTTTATCTTGCCCTCTTTGCTGCGATAATATTCAATGCTTCTTTGTATTGCATTTTTCCTGCGGTGAGTCTGCTGACAACCAAAAGGACATCTAAGATCGCTACGACACGCATTGCGGGGGTGGGTGAAAAATAAAATGTGGCAGTGCCTGCATCGGGTCAGGCATTTTTGAAGATGGGGCTTTTCCTTGAGTATCAAACGTAAAACCCAATAATAGCGCGCAACAATACCTCGAACCTCTTTCTTTCGGTACCAGTCAGAAATGAATTGAAAAAAAGGCTGAATCTCTATTATAAAAAAGCCAAATGCTCGCTTATGTCACTGATGTATGTGGGCATCCCTCGTTATACCTTTGTTTTTTTGATTTGACTAAATCTTAAGGTATAACGGGGGTTCTTTTTCTGTAAAGTGGAAATCTATCCTTTAAGACGGGAAAAACCTGAAAAAAGCGTGTATCAATTTATCTGAGCAATACTGTATCAATTTATCTCAGCGCTATAG
>CAZDAB010000548.1:0-2655 GCA_964502855.1 uncultured Desulfobacteraceae bacterium
GAGGAGGATTAGAAGGTAAACTCATTTTTGATCCCATGATCGGAGGGGGCACCACCCTTCATGAGGCCATTCGAATGGGAGCCAACGTTATGGGTGTGGATATTGATCCCATTCCCACCTTGCAGGCAAAAGCCAGTCTATCTCAATCATCGCTGAACCATAAAAAAGATATTTATAACGAGTTTATCCAAGCAGCTAAAAGCAAATTGGCTCCCTTTTTTAAAACCGTATGCCCGGTGTGTAACATTAATTGTGAAACACAATTTACGCTATACGGCTTGAGAAGAAAGTGTTCGTGCGGGGAAGTTATCTTTGTTGACAGACTGTTATTGCGTCAGGGCAATGATCATGATATCCAAATCTGCCCGGCATGCCATGACCTTTACACAGACACAAAACATCGGTGCCAGAGTGGGTCAGAAATACCGTTAATTGTAAAAGGAACCCGGCAATGCGAAAAATGCAACACGGCATTTGCAGACATCCTGGACAAGCCTTTTGTGGAACGTTATGTCCCCCTGGTAAATACCGGAATGTGTCCCGAACATGGTGCGTTTTTTAAAATGGTGGATCATAAAGACCGGGCACTCATGGATCAGGCCGCCATTCACGCTCAGCAAATAGAATTTGGCGATTCCCAAGACTTTCTCATTCCCAACGGACCCAAATCCAAGGATCTGTTGCGGCGGGGCATCCACAGTTTTCAAGACCTATTTACGCCCCGGCAACGAATCTATCTCGGAGCCTCACTGGACGGTTTGTCAAAGTTGCCCCCTGAAGACCGCATGTGGCTGGCATTATTGGTCTCGACGTCTCTGGAATTCAATTCCCTGCTCTGCGGCTACAAAGGGAGTGTTATTCGCCGTCCCGGCGCCATACGCCACGTGTTTTCCCACCACGCTTTTTCATTTCCGTATACCGCCCTGGAAAACAATCCGGTATTTTCCGGCAACACTTCCGGCACCCTGAATCGGCTTTTCAATGACCGCATCGTAAGGGCTGCCAAATGGGCCGTTGCACCGGTCGAAACTCGCATAACCGGGGATCGCCGGGCCAAATTGGTGATCCATGGAGAAATAGACGCCGGAGAACCGGTCGCCGATTGGCAATCTTTAAAACAAGGAAAACGAAAATTTCTTGTCCTGCAAGGAAATTCCGCAGCCATTGAAATTCCTGAAGGAATAGTTGATCACGTGGTCACCGATCCCCCTTACTATGATAGCGTACAGTACAGCGACCTATCCAATTTTTTTCGAGTTTGGCTGCGTCGTTTTTTGCCCTTGGATGCAGACTGGAATTACGATTTTTTTAATTCCGCAGTATCCCAAGGCGGAATTTCTGACGGTCGAAAATATGGCGAACTCCTTGATAAGATTTGGAAAAAGTGTTATATGGCGCTTAACAAAAAACACGGCCGCCTCATCTTTACTTTCCACCACTGGAGGCCCGATGCATGGGCTGAGTTGACGCTTTCCCTGATCACCGCGGGATTTTCATTGGTCAATCGGTACGTTGTATTTTCTGAAAACCCCATTTCCGTACATATTATGGGGCTTAAATCTCTCAAACATGACACCATTTTGGTTTTAAAACCAAATACAGACAAAACAAAGTCTTATAACTGGACCAAACCTTCTCGAATCGACGCTACAGATAGCTATACATTTTGTCGCGACTGTGGGACTGCCCTGGGCTGGTTCCTGGAAAATGATTTGAGTGAAGAAACTATCCGTCACCAATGGAAACTTTTAATCTGAGAAAATGGCAATTTTACAGCATGTTGTTCCCACACAGGAATATTCAACACCAATCATCGCAATCACTTATAAGATAAACCATTGACACATTTCCGGCGCTCCTATAGGATTTCATTAAGTCTAAACTAAACAATAAATATTGAGTACGATTATGCCGGTAAATGCTGATAAGCCCCACCTCTGGAAAAAAGATATCAAACAATCCGTTGATTTTTATAACGACTGGTTCCTGAATTTTGCACCCAAAGCTTTTCGAGAGACTCGTAAAAAAACGACTCAACAGGTTAAAAATGCACTGAAATCTACATCCAACCTTACTGATATTAAACCGGAGCTATTAAAAGCAAACCCTCAAGTCCTTCAAATGCTTAGAATGTCAACATGTCCGCCTATAGCCAGAGACAGATTGATAGGTCTTGCAGGCGTCTCATCAAACCTGGTTAAAAAAATGGAACTTGATGCCAAGGTTCCACCAAAAATGTCGGCTGCCCAACTCCAAAAGGATTTGATTAAAATAGGAAAGATTATCAGATTGATGGCTGACAAGGACATTTTTACCTGGCTTGATAAAAATAAACAACCTACAAATGAGGAACTCTATAGAGCTTCAACAATTGTGGCAGACAGGTTATGTGGGGCTGTTGCAAATCCAATAATTCGCAATGAACAGGAACAGAGACAGCTTGCATATATTGGGAGCTGGTTGGAAGCTCGTGGCTACACCCAAACCCCTTCTGGAACAGGTATCACTTTCAACCATATGGAACCGGGAACATTTTCTTTTAGGATGATTGTACCCGTTGAAAGGGAGGATGGAAAGAAAGTAAACATACCTGTTGATACTATCTCAACAGTCCAAAGTTTTGTGCCGTCATGCGGCTAAGAGCATTGCATCAAC